>CBDUCU010000621.1:0-2493 GCA_965365725.1 uncultured bacterium
TAGACCTTCTCGAAAAGACGCGGCACGGCCGTCATGATGGTCGGACGCACTTCGCGCAAGTATTCGCCTACCACGTCAAAAGACGGTGCATAATGCACGGCCACCCCGCACCAGCAGAAGACGTAGAAGACCGTTCGCTCAAAGATATGCGAGAGCGGAAGAACGGAGAGCGACACGTCTGCATCGGAGATGGGCAGCGTCCTCGAAATAGCAAGCACGTTTGAGACAAAGGCCGAGTGCGTAAGCAGCACGCCCTTTGGTTCGCCCGTAGTTCCAGATGTGTAGATGATCGTTGCGAGATCTTCAGATTCGACGGCGCGCATCATTCGCTCAAACGCTTCGGGCTCAGCGCGGTCCATTTCCGCGCCGCTCTGCTCAACCTCCGTTAAAAGCATCACGCGACCGCCCGCATCGATTCCTTCCAAATCGAAAAAGATGATTCTTTCGACCGATGCGACTGATTCGATCTCGGTCTGCGCGTGACGAAAAACTTTTCGATTCGAGACGAAGATCAGACGCGCGCCGGAATCTTCAAGAATGTAGCGCACCTGATCCGGAGCTTGCGTCGTGTAGATGGGGACGTTGACGGCGCCGATGCTGAGGATGGCGAGATCGACGATTGACCAGTCGGGCCGGTTCTCGGAAAGCAGCGCCACGCGGTCGCCGCGACGTATCCCGAGAGCCGAAAGTCCCAAAGCGACGGCGCGCACGCGCGTCTCAATCGCTTCTGACGGAAGATGTATCCACTGCCCGTCGCGTTTGAGGTTGACGGCGTCGCGCTTCTGGTGCGCCCTGAGAGCCGTCAAGCACATCTCCGGCACGGTCGCGGGTTTTGGTAAATGCAGGTGTGTTGGTTCACTCATTGGAGTAATGAGTGATGAGTAATAAGTGATGAGTAATGAGTGATGGGTGATTAGTAAGAACTTGTCTTTACTCATCACTCATCACTCATCACCCATCACTTCTTTTTGATACTCATCACTTCTGTTCGAGTCTTTCCGCGAAATATTCGACCGTGCGTTTGAGGCCATCGCGCAAGGGGATAGTGGGTTGCCAGCCGAGCAGCTGTTGGGCGCGCGTGATGTCGGGGCGGCGTTGTCGCGGGTCGTCTTGCGGGAGCGGCAAAAACCTTGTCTTTACGTCCACGCCGACGGCGCGCGCCACCTCTTCGGCCAGCTCACGCATTGTAAACTCTCCGGGATTTCCGACGTTGACCGGGTCATGCACGTCGTAACTTTCGTGCGCGCCCGCTTCGACATTCATCAGACGAATCATTCCTTCCACCAGATCATCAACATAGCAGAACGAGCGCGTCTGCTCGCCCGTCCCGTAGATGGTCAACTCTTCACCTTTTAGCGCCTGCACGATAAAGTTCGATACGACGCGCCCGTCATTTTCAAGCATGCGCGGGCCGTAGGTATTGAAGATGCGAATGATGCGCGTGTCCACACCGTTCTGCCGATGATAGTCCATCATCAAGGTCTCGGCGAGGCGTTTCCCTTCGTCGTAACATGCACGAACGCCCGTGCAGTTGACGCGCCCCCAGTAATCTTCCGTCTGCGGGTGAATTTCCGGGTCGCCATAAACTTCCGATGTCGAGGCTTGAAGAATCCTCGCACGGACGCGTTTGGCAAGACCGAGCATGTTGATCATCCCCATCACGTTGGTCTTGACGGTCTTAACCGGGTTGTATTGATAGTGAATCGGCGAGGCGGGACAGGCAAGGTTGTAGATTTGATCGACCTCCAGCAGAATCGGCTCAATTACGTCGTGACGAACCAGCTCGAAACGTTTTTCATCGAGCAGGTGTAAAACGTTTTCGCGCCGGCCCGTAAAGAAGTTGTCGAGACAGAGCACCTCGTTGCCTGCTGCAAGCAACCTCTCGCACAGATGCGAGCCGATAAAACCCGCCCCGCCCGTCACAAGTATTCTCATCTTCTAGACTATCCTTCCAACGCACATGGTTTGTCGAATGCAATAGCTGTCTGACATCTGATCTGAAGCTTACAAGCTGGTATTGACTTCACTTTTCGGATCGACTGTTTGTAATTTTTTCCAACACTATTTTACGTAGCTGTTGCGCCGCCTGTGACAACCTCGCCTTCGACATCTGCGGGCGGCTCGCGCGATATGTTCGATTCGTGATGCGCCGGCACGCCGGGGGCGTGCTTGCGACGTTTACGTCTGCGGCGCGTCTTTTCGACGCGACCGTTGAGTGTGGCGAGCGCGACGAGCAGCAGAAAGAAGAGACCGTTGGCCGTGATGTGCAGGGGGAAGTCAAAGAAGCTGTGGACAAGCGCGGCAAAACAGCCCGCAAGCGCGCCCAGCGCCACCCCACGACGCAGAGGGTTCTCCGATTGCATGCGCTTTAAGGCCGCGCGGAAGAGCATGACGACGAAGACGATTCCTAAGGCTGCGCCGACAATTCCCGCATCAGTGAGAAGTTGCAGATAATCGTTATGCGCCTGTTCAAGCCGATAAAGTCCGCTTGAA
>CBDUCU010000622.1:0-2491 GCA_965365725.1 uncultured bacterium
GACGCAAAGGCGCAATCACGATTGCGACCAACATGGCCGGTCGCGGTACGGACATCCTGCTTGGCGGCAACCCCGAATTTCTCGCGCGCGAGCACCTCAAGCGTCAGGAGGTTGACCCCGACGAGGCTTCGGAAGAACAGTTGAAAGAGGCGCTCGATTACATCAAGCCGCTTGTCGAGAAGGAGCACAAAGAGGTCGTCTCTGCGGGCGGACTCCACATCATCGGCACCGAACGGCACGAGTCGCGCCGCATCGACAACCAGTTGCGCGGTCGCGCCGGTCGTCAGGGCGACCCCGGCTCGAGCCGTTTCTTCCTCTCTCTGGAAGACGACCTGATGCGCATCTTTGCGGGCGACAAGGTTAAAGCCCTGATGCAGCGTCTGGGGATGGAGAAGGGAGTCGCCATCGAATCGCGCATGGTCTCAAAGCGCATCGAGGCGGCGCAGAAGGCGGTCGAAGCGCGCAACTTCGAGACGCGCAAACATCTTCTCCAATATGACGATGTAATGAACAAGCAGCGCGAGACGATTTATGGTCTGCGCCGCATGTTGATGGAAGAGCCGGATCAGCGCGAGTATCTGTTGGGCGAAAAGGGCGTGGCGCGCGACCTGCTCGCAGACCTTACGCAGCAGTATCTCAACCCGGAAGTCGGCCCCGATGATTGGGACGTTGAAAACTACCGCGTCCAGTTGCTCGCAACCTACGCTTTCGACGTGGATGCGGAAGGGGTCGATTTCGAGAACATGAGTTCGGACGAAATCAAAACTTTCGTCTGGGAGAAATTAAAAGCACATTACGCCGAAAAGGAAGAACAGATCGGCGGCGAGGCGATGCGCACCTACGAGCGCATCATCATGCTCAACATCATCGATGCGCAGTGGAAAGACCACCTGCTCGCCATCGATCATCTCAAACAGGGCATCGGGCTTGTCGGCTACGGACAGAAAGACCCGCTCGTCGAATACAAAAAGGAGAGCTTCGATCTCTTCCAATCGATGCTCGACCGCATCGACACGACGACCATTCGCACGCTCTTCAACCTGCAAGTCGTCGCCGAGCAAGCTCCAGAACAGTTGCAGCAACGCCGCGCCCGACGGCCAACGCGGATGAGCTTTACCGGCCCGAACCAGGGCGCAACTGCTGCGGGCGAAGAGGCCGCGCGCACCAAGACCGTGACGCGCGACCAACCCAAAGTCGGACGCAACGACCCCTGCACTTGCGGCTCCGGCAAGAAATACAAGAAGTGCTGCGGCGTATGAGATGAAAGATTTAACTTGCAAAGCGGGGCGAATGACACATCGCCCCGCTTTCGTTTTTTGGCTGGAGTGTTAGACTTGTTTGCTGTTGCTACGGCATAAATCAGCCTCATTTGAAAAATTCTGAAAGCTGAATGAGTTCGCAAGAAAAAAGTGCAAATCCGGTTGTGCAGGCCATCCTCAGCGGCACGGCCCCGCAGCCTGCGCGTCTGGCGGCGGCGCGCGGGATGTTGCCGCTTGCGCAAAATGAGTTGATCGAGGTGCTCGTCGCTTTGCGTGCGGGCGACGATCAGGAGGTTGCGCGCGAGGCCAACGAGACTCTTGCTCAACAAGAGCCGGCGGCGCTCTCAAACGTCGCTTCTTCGACCGACGCGCCGCCCGCAGTTCTTGGCTATCTCGCTGGTCGAATCGATCTTGGGCGTGAGTTTCAAGAGTTGATCGCGCTCAACTCAAGCACGCCCGACGAAGCAATTGCCGCGCTTGCCGCCGTCACCAACGAAGGCCCGGTTCTTGAAATCATCACCATCAACCAGCAGCGTCTGATTCGCGCGCCCTCAATTATCGAGGCCGTGCTTTCAAACCCCGCGCGCACGCCCGACTCCGAACGGCGCGCGCGTGAAACTCGACGCGAGTTTTTTGAGAAGGAGCGCGGCGCGCGTCAGGTCGCAGAAGAGATGCGCGCGCGCGGCATGACCGCCGCCGCCGAGTTTATCGAAACTGCCGAATCGATTGGCGATGCCGGGACGCTCACACTCGAAGACGCTTGGCTGCTTGCACAACACATCGAAGTCTCGGATGCAGAGATCGACGACTCCTGGCTTCCGGCGGGGCTCTTTGAAGAGTTGATTGAAGAGACCGACGAGCAGCGCCGTGCGAACGTCGAAAGAGTTATCGCAGAGGCAACGGCTGAAATAGGCGAGGCCGCGCCCGAACGTCTTGCGCTGATCCGTCGCGTGATGTTGATGAAGGTCAAAGACCGCGTCAAACTCGCGCTCAAGGGCGACCGCGAGGCGCGAGCAATTCTTATTCGCGACTCGAATAAAATCATCTCCACTGCCGTGATCCACAACGCGAAGATCACCGATCAGGAGGTCGAGGCAATTGCCGCCATGCGCACCGTCTCCGACGAAGTGCTGCGCCTCATCGCCATGAACCGCGGCTGGGCGCGCCAGTACCCCGTAATCCACAACCTCGCGCGCAACCCGCGCACGCCGCTCCCGACCGCGATGTCCATC
>CBDUCU010000623.1:0-2487 GCA_965365725.1 uncultured bacterium
CTCTGGCGGGCGTGCGTTTGTTCGGGCGCGACGCGCGCGTTCCCGAAATCATTCAGTCTTCAACTATTACAGCCGTACGGTTTGCTGGCGACACATTGCAATCGCCTCAGATTGAAAGCGTCCGGCTCACAGGAAATCTCCACACGCTTTTCGATTCGGCGCAACGATTCATCGAACGCTATGGCGATTTGTGGGACGCGCGCCCGCGCACGTTTGCCGGAAGAGGCGCTGAAACCGAAACAAGCGCGCCCATCACGCCGCGTGCAAACTATCATCGCGGCGCGGTGCGTGAAGCAATCGCCAACGCGCTCGCGCACCGAGACCTTGCGCTTCGTGATCAGCCGACGCGCCTGCACGTCTTTGACAATTCAATCGAGATTACAAATCCGCGCCGCACTGGAAACTTCACATCCGCCATGCAGCGCAGCATCCGCTACGGCGTACAGCAAAGGCTCAACCCGCAAATCTCAGCCATCCTGTCGAGCCGCGCCTACGGTCTTGACTTGCCGTCGGGCGGGCTGCCCGCACTGCTGCGCAACGCACGTCTCTTTTCGGGCCGCAAACCGGAACTGCGCGTCTTTAATGATGAGTTTCGTCTGCGGCTTCACGGAGCGTGAGGGAAGTTCGCCGTAGGGCACAGTTGATTAGATACAGTAAATACAGAAAGGCCGTCGCGTTATATCCAACGCGACGGCCTTTCTGTATTTACTGCTTGCTGCTTACTGCACGCTATCCTTTTGGCGCGTTGTAGAACTGACGACTCTGGACGATGAAATCCTTTTCATCGAATTGCCCGTCGCCATCCACATCGACTTTGACCTGAATCTTGTGGCGCTTGCCGTCGCGCGGTGAGGCGGGCGGATAGGCGAGGCTGTACTGGCTGCGCATCATCGCGTTGATTGATTGGAGCGCGCTCCCTAACTCTCCCTCAAAGGTGATGGGAAAGTAGAGACCGCCCGATTCTTTGGCAATCGTCGAAAGCTGGTTTTGTGCTTGATAGAGCGTCATGCGGCCCGGCGTAGTCGCGCCCAAAAGTCCGTCTTCGGACGAAAGTAGATGCTCATACTTTTTGAAGAAGAGATTGCCCGTGCCGATGATGTAGATGGGCACACCCGCATTTTGGACGATCTTGCGCGCCTCGTCCCAGTTGACTTTGCTAAAGGTGTCGATGCCTGTGCTGATAAGAAAGACCGCTTTGCGACGACCGCGTAAATCTTGAAGCCCGCCGTATTCAGCGAGGCGTTCTTTGGAGTTTTCAAGAACGACGGAATCGGCGCGGCCTCCGACCAAAGTCAGCTTCAGCGCGTCAAAAAGGTTTGCCTCATTTGAGACGGGACGATTACGCAAAAGCAGGCCGATCGTTTGATTGATGCGCGCCGGGTCGTTTGTAAAATCGGTGATGGGCGTAACGCGCATATCGTAGGCAATCACAGAGACGTAATCTTCGGGCGGCTTGACGAAGCTCGACAGAAACATCGCCATCGGGCGCAAGACTTCATAGATGCCCGGCTCGTAATAATCGCCGCGCAGATAACGGTTCATCAGGTTGCTGTATTCCATCACCATCGCCACCGTGATCGGGGCTTCGGGCGTGGAGAAGTTTGTCACCTGCTGCTGCAGCCCGTCCTCGAAGATGGCAAAGTTCTCCTTCTTCAGGTTGGTGACGATCTGCTTCGATTTTTTGTGGATGACGACGGCCTCGACGTTGACGAGCGACGAGGTGACTTTAACCGGGTCGGGGTCTTCGATTGCGTCGCGCGGCGGAGGGTCTTGCGCGTCCTGTGGCTCGGTCTGCGTTTGATCTGGTCGCTTGTTCTTTTTCTGAGGCTCCTGCGTCGGCACGCGGCGCGATTGCGCCGTAGCGACCGTCGCGCCGAGCGGAGAGAGCAAAACTGCGAACAGGATGGCGAGCGCGGCGGCAGCGCGTGCGTGCGGTCTCAAACTACTCATCTGTAAATACCTCTTCTGGAAATAGGGGCAGGAGCGGCGGTTGCTTCTGTTAAGAGTCATTCTAAATGACAAAGGCCGTTAATCGTCAATCGTCAATCCTGAATCGCAAATTGATTTGGTTGAAAGGCTCAACCTCAATTTACGACCGACGATTGACGATTGACGACTAATGGCCTTTTGATGCGGGAAAAGGCGCGGCTGTTGGCCGAAGCACTCAGGGCCGGAGACGACCGCTCGTGACGGGTTCGGCCTCGACGAGCGCGTCAAAAGTTCCGGTGTTGTCGGCCAGATTGCCCTCATTTACGCCGAGAAAGAGACGACCATCGCGCGGCGCATAAAACTCTCGGCTCGAACCGATAAAGATAAATTCGTCGTTGTCGTCGCCCACCACAGCAATCAGCGACCCCGTCGGCTCGTCGCGCATCAGCTTCTCGTTGTCGAGCACGCGCGGCAACCCGGTCGGAGTCGAAAACCGTCCCTGACCGAGAGAGATGCGGCCCGAGGCGGTAATCCGCAGGCGCTGTCCTTTGCGCACCA
>CBDUCU010000624.1:0-2482 GCA_965365725.1 uncultured bacterium
TTGAAGAAGCGCAGGCGACGAACGTTGACGCGCTTCAACTCTTCTTTGATCGCATCCGCCTCTTCATCGATGCGCTTTCGCTCCGCATGCAACGCAACGTAACGCGCGACCAGCGCCTCTACTTCCTCATCGGCGGGCAGTGCTGCGAGGCCCGTATCCACTAACGGCGCGCGAAAACATTCCGCGCAAAAGAGCGCGTCTTCCGGTGCATCCGCTCTCGTCAACGACTCGTCGCGCGGAATCAGACCTTTGCACGCGGCGCACGGCGTATAAAACCGCTCGGCGCACGCGCGACACAACGCCGCGCCGCATCTGTCAACGACTGTCGCACCCGCCGCCGTCTCCTCCATACATTCGACGCACAACGCGCCGCGCGCCTCAATCTTCTCGGCTCGGAAGTTGTTTTCTAATTCCATAAAAGCTGTCAGTAGTCCTTTTCAATCTTTGCGGCGAGAATAAAATCGCTCTCGCTCAGACCGTCGATGGCGTGCGTATAGATTTTGATTTGCGCGTAGCCCCAGCCGAAAGAGATGTCCGGATGATGACCTTCGCGTTCGGAGATTTGCCCGACGCGGTTAACGAAGCGGAGCGCGTCGGCAAAGTTGGCAAACTTATAGCTCTTTGCAAGGTGATGATTCTCGACAACATTCCAGCCGTTTAACTGCTCGAGCAACTCGGCAATCTCCGTCTCCGCGAGACGCGCCGCGCCTCCATGACAGGGCACGCAATGACGGTTTGTTAAATCTTCCATTTGAGTTCGCATTCTACATTGAGAGCTCGCGGAGCGTCTAAGCAAAGACGCGGAACGCGGAACGAACGCTTTCATGACTTGCTCAAACCAACGTGAATAGATAGTCTTGTAAGCCCGAAAGCTCCGCCTTCATAATCCAACTTTTTAAGGAGAAGCCAAACGTGGCCGCCATCCATCCTTTCCGCGCCTTGCGTCCGCCCAAAGATAAGGTTCAAGAGGTCGCTGCCGTCCCTTACGACGTGGTCAATTCAGAGGAAGCGCGCTCGCTTGCAGAAGGCAAGCGCTTGAGCTTTCTTCACGTCTCGCGTCCAGAGATCGACATGCCCGCCGGTCAAGACCTCTATGCCGACGAAACCTATGCAAAGGCAGCCGAGAATTTTCGCAGCCTTATCGAGACTGGCCCGCTCGAAGAGGAACGGGAGCCGAGCATTTATCTCTATCGACTAAAGATGGGCGAGCACGTGCAGACCGGCGTGGCCGCATGCGTCTCGGTTGACGAGTACGACCGAGACCTCATTCGCAAGCATGAAAAGACACGCCCCGACAAAGAGAACGACCGCACGCGACACGTCCTTGAACTGCGCGCGCAGACCGGCCCGGTCTTTTTAACTTACCGTCCTGACCGACGCATCGACGCGCTCGTCGAAGCCGAGACAAAAGCAGAGCCGCTTTATGATTTCACCGCCGAAGACGGCGTGCGTCACACCATCTGGCGCGCGCAGGGCGCAGAGCAGATTGCACATTGTTTCGGCGAAGTGCCGATGCTCTATATCGCCGACGGGCATCATCGCGCAGCATCGGCCAGCCGCGCGCGCGCGACACTCAAAGAGCAGAACCCGAACCACACGGGCGAAGAAGAGTACAACCGTTTTCTCGCCGTCGTCTTTCCCGCCGATCAGATGCAGATTCTCCCATACAACCGCGTCGTCAAGGATTTGAACGGCATGTCGGGGGAGGATTTTCTCGCGTCGGTTGGCGAAAAATTCCGCATCGACGAGAGCGCGCGCCCCGAAGGGCCGGGCAAAGCCGGTCACTTTCACATGTATCTGGGCGGCAAGTGGTACGGTCTAACGCTTGCTAACGATGGAACAGTAAAGACGGACGACCCCGTCGCCGCGCTCGACGTGAGCGTGCTGCAAGACAATCTGCTCGACCCCGTGCTCGGCATCAAGGACGTACGCACGGACAAGCGAATTGATTTCGTCGGCGGCATACGCGGCACCGAAGAACTCGTCCGTCTTGTTGACGAAGGCCGAGCCGCAGTTGCTTTTGCGCTCTACCCGACTTCGATAGAAGAACTCATCCGCGTCTCGGACGCGAACCGTCTTATGCCTCCGAAGTCGACATGGTTCGAGCCAAAGCTGCGCGACGGAATTTTGATTCATACGATTTAGCTTTTGGCTGTTAGCTGTTAGCTGTTAGCTATTAGCTTTTTGCTTGTTTCCTTTGACGAATTATTCGGTTGAAGACAAAACGGCAATCGGAGCGAGAAGCTTTTCACTGATTGGCTGATAGCTGATAGCTAAACGCTAATAGCTGAGGATTATATGCGCGTACTCATCGCAGATAAATTCGAGCAGTCGGGGCGCGACGCTCTGGATGCCGCCGGTTGTGAGTTCTCCTACCAGCCGGACGTAAAAGACGAGACTTTGGTCGAGGCCGTGCGTTTGTATCAGCCGGACGCGCTCGTCGTGCGCTCGACAAAAGTGACCGAGCCGATGATGGAGGCGG
>CBDUCU010000625.1:0-2474 GCA_965365725.1 uncultured bacterium
TTCACGGCTTGCGCGTCTTTGGCGGCAACGGCCAACTGCAAAGCATCTGTCAATCTTTGCGTGTTGACGAAGTGCTGATCTCAAGTCTCAAGCTGTCCGAAGACCGCGTGCGCGAGATCGTCAGAACTTGCGAAGAAGCGCGCGTGTGCGTCAAACGAATGCGCATTCAGATCGATCACTTGAGCGGAGAATAGAAAAATTGTCAGTAGTCCATTGTCCGTTGTTTTTGGGTGGCCGACTCTCTACTCGCAAATAAAAGACTCGACTTGAAGAAGTTGAAGCGACGGCCAAGGGACTGCTGACGAATAACAAGACATGGCTGACAAGGATCAGATCAAGTTCGTCAACATCGAACCCGCATGGCGGCGCGCGTTGCTCGTCGTGCCGGTTCTCCTGGCGCTTTACGGAACGTGGTCGGTGGTTCGATGGTGTCTGGGAAACATGCTGGCATCAAACCCGTCGGAGATCGAGATGGTGCTGGCTGCGGCGCGCACACGGCCCAACGATCCGAAGGTGCGCGCCGCTCTCGAAGAGGTGGGCAGCGTGCTTCATGCGGCAGAGCGTTTTGCTCCGGACGACCCGCAGGTGCAATACACGCTCGGCGCTTTTGCGCGCCGGAGTTTTGAGCCGGAAGAGCTGCGCGAGGCACTGGCGCGTTACGAGCGTGCGACATCGCTTTCGCCGTACGACTTTCGTCTGTGGAGCGATCTGGGGCGCGCGCGCGGGCAGACGGGCGATACGGAAGCCGGCGAGCGTGCTCTGCGCTTTGCGCTCGAACTCGCGCCGCGCTACGCGATGCCGCGCTGGCATCTGGGAAATCTTCTCCTGCGCGCGGGACGAGAGCGCGAGGCTTTTGAGGAACTGCGCCGCGCCGCAAATATCGACTCGCGTCTGCACCCTCAAGTCTTCTCAGCCGCGTGGAGCTATTTCGGCGGCGACCTGCGCGCGGTGGCCGATGCGGTTGGAGATTCTTCGGAAGCACGCGCGCGTCTGGTCGAATATCTCGTCTCGCAAAAGCGCGCGGAAGATGCGCTCGTCGTCTGGGAGACGATGCGGCCAGAGGACAAAAGATCACAAGCTGCGGCGGGCAAGAATCTGTTGAATGCGCTGATCGCATCGGCCCGGATGCGAAAGGCGCTCGAAGTTTATCGCGACTCGACGGGCGGAGGACAACAGGTTGCAGTCGGACAGATAATGGATGGAGGATTTGAATCTGAAATCGGCGGCGCAAATGCAGGGCCGTTTGATTGGATCATCAAATCGGTCGGACAGGCCGGAGTCGGGCTTGACGCGAAAAATCCGCATGGCGGCGCGCGCTCCCTTCGCATCTCTTTTAGCGCGCCCAACGACTTTACGCTCGGCCAGTTCAAACAGGTCGTCCTTGTCGAGCCGCAGACGAGCTATCGACTGACACACTTTTTTCGGACGGAAGAGTTGAAGGGCGCGGCCACTGTCTTTGTCGAGGTTGTCTCGAGCAATCAGAGGCTTGCGGCCGCTGCGGCCGTCCCTGCGGGGACAAACGACTGGCGCGAAGCGGCAATCGAATTTACAACGCCGGCGGCGGCTGAGGCCGTCGAGGTAAGGGTCGTACGCGAGCCGTGTGCGGAAGCGCCATGCCCGCTCTTTGGAAAACTTTGGTATGACGACTTCAATCTCCAACGCGTCGGCGGAAGCAACGCCCGAGCCGCGCAAGGTCGCTGAGCCGCCCGTCTCGGGACGGCGTTCGGGCGAACGTGAAGCGGCGCGTACGGTCGCCAGTCGCTTTATTATTCTGCTGCTCTGTCTGGCCGTTGTCTTTACAACGCTCGCCTTCGGCACAGTACACGCATGGTCGATGGCGATCTTCACCGTCTCGGCTTTTTTCGTCGTCATGTTCTGGGCGGTTGACGCATGGCGCACGGGCCGCCTGCGCATCAGTGGAAATTTTCTGCAGTTGCCTCTTCTGGGTCTGTTCGTCGTCGGCATTATCCAGTTGCTTCCCTTAGCACCTGCCTTTGGCGGCCCTGCGCTCGCTTTTGAGCCTTCGCCGACGATCTCGCAAGACCCTTACGCGACGCGCTTTGTGCTTGTCACTCTGGGCGCACTGATTATTTATTTCTCTGCCGCGTTGACGTTTATCGACAGCCCGTCGCGTCTGCAACTCGTCACGCGCACGCTCGTCATCTTCTGCTTTCTGCTCGCCCTGGGAAGCATCCTTTTGCACTTTGTCAGCCCGGACAAACTTCTCGGCATACGCGAGTCAAGACAGGCTTTGGGTTTTGGCCCCTTCGTCAATCGACACCACTTTGCAAACTATATGGTGATGGCGGTGGGTCTGCCGCTCGGTTTACTTTTTTCAAATGCAATTGAGCGCGATCAGATGCCGCTCTACATTTTCAGCGCCGTGTTGATGGGAATCGCGCTGATTATGACAAACTCGCGCGGCGCGATGCTGAGTCTGGTTGCCGAGATAGTTTTTCTCGTCGTCGTCTCAG
>CBDUCU010000626.1:0-2467 GCA_965365725.1 uncultured bacterium
GGTGTGGACGAAGAGTTGCGCCCGCGCCGCGCGTTGATGAGTCGTTGGATCGCAAACGGTCTGCGCGAAGTTTTGGAAGTGAGATTGCGCAACGGCGCGCGCGTCAAGCTTACGCCCGATCATCGCGTGCTCACTGAAGACGGTTGGCGCGAGATTGGAAAGCTTCGCGCGGGCGACCTGATAGCTGCGCCGCGCCGCCTGTTTGTCGCACAAGAGAAAAAGTATGACCGCGACAAGCTTCGCACGTTGGCATACTTGTTGGCTGATGGCTCTCTAACTTCAGCCTCATGCACGGCGGATTTCATCTCGAAAGATGCAACTTTGGTTGCAGAGTATCAAGCGTGCGTGGAGCGTGGTTTTGAACGAGTGACGACGAGCACGCTCGAACAGGTGCGCGGAGTCATGCGCGTGATGACAAAAGGCGTGAACAAGCTCCGCTATCACGAAACGAACAGCCTTGTTCAGATGTTGCGAGAGTTGGGTTTGAAGTCCACGCGCGGCGGCTGCGGGTCGGAAGAAAAGTTTGTGCCTCAATTCGTCTTCGGGTTGACGTGCGAGCAGATTGCTTTCTTTCTCGCTTCGTTGTGGGATTGCGACGGTTATATCGGCTCGCGGCTCTGCCACTACAAGACCATCTCCTCGCGCCTCGCCCAAGATGTTCAGACGCTATTGCTACGTCTCGGAATACATTCAACCATTTACGAATCGCACTATTACAGCGCGCGACGCGGGCGCGAGGTGACGGCTTATCAGGTGACGGTTTACGACCTCACATCGTTCGATGAATGGATCGCGCCGCATCTTGTCGCCAAGTCGGTCATGCGCCGCAAAGAGTTGGTGCGACGCGGCGAGACTTTGGACTCGGTTTCGCGTGCCGTCGTTTTAGAAGAGATGACGACCGCATGGAGCGGCACGCTGCGCGCGCTGATGGATGAGTGCGGCGTTGACAGGCAGCATCTTTTACCGGCGGGTCGGCGAAGGCCGCGTATCAGCGCCGCGATAGCGAGCAAGCTGACGGAATGTCTTGCTTTGCCGCGAACCTCACGCAACCTCAATGTTAGATGGGAAGAGATTATGGAGATCAGACCTGTCGGCATCGAGCAGGTCTATGACATCACGGTTGAAGGCATACACAATTTTGTCGGCAACAATCTCATCCTTCACAACTGCGTATATCAGGAACAGATCATGCAGCTTGCGCAGCGTCTGGGCGGATACTCTCTGGGCGAGGCCGATTTGATGCGTCGCGCGATGGGCAAAAAGAAGCGCGAGGAGATGGCCAAGCATGAAGAGAAATTTATTGCGGGCTGCGTCAAGAATAAGATTCATAAAAAGAAGGCAAAGGAAATCTTCCGCCTCATGGCGCAGTTTGCCGACTACGGTTTCAATAGATCGCACAGCGTGGCATACGCGCATGTCGCATACCAGACGGCGTATCTGAAGGCGAACTACCCCGAACATTTTTATGCGGGCGTGATGACTTATCAGGCCGACGACGCGGCGAAGATCTTTAAGTATGCATCGGAGTTGCGCGCGCACGGGATCAAGATGCTTCCGCCCGACGTAAACGAGTCGGGGTCGGGCTTTACGCCGGTCGAGGGCGCGGTGCGTTACGGTTTGTCGGCAATCAAAGGTCTGGGGCAGACGGCCGTTGCGGGGATCATCGAAGCACGCGGCGAGCGAAGGTTTCGTTCGATCTATGATTTTGCGGAGAGAGTCGGCGAGAAGGGATCGGGCAAGCGCGTGCTTGAAAGTCTGGTCTGCGCGGGCGCGTTTGATTCGATGAAGCCTTTGGGGCAGACGGCGCATCAAGGGCGCGCGGCGCTCTACGGCGTGGTCGATAAGGCCCTTGAGCGCGGGGCGCGCAGGCGGCGCGAGCGCGACAGCGGGCAAGCAGATATGTTCGGCGCGATGTTTGGCGCGACTACGGTTGACAACGCGTCGCACGGCGATACGGGCGAGCTGATTGTTCTCTCTGAATCGGCCAAGGCGTGGACGCACAGGGAGCTACTAGAAAAAGAGAAGGAAGCCGTCGGATTCTACATCTCAGGCCACCCGCTCGAAGATCATTCGGACAAGATCATGCAGTTAAGCTGCATCTCAATCGCCGACCTTTCAACGGTCGGCCCGGAAGCGCGTGTGCGTTTGGCGGGCGTGGTCTCGGACTTCACCGTGCGCAACACGAAGAAGGGCGACCGATACGCCTTCTTTCGTCTCGAAGACGCGACCGGCCTCTCGGTCAAGTGCGTGCTCTGGCCCGAAGCGCTCAAGCAGAAGGGCGCGGACGCAGCCAACGATGCGGCGCTTCTTGTAATAGGTCGTCTCGACGGCGGGGGCGATAGCTCGATGACGGTGGTCTGCGACGAAGTCAAGTTGCTTGAAACGGCGCGCATCCCGAACTCCCAGTCGTGGGGCATGCCGAGCGCGGGGCGACGCGCAGCACGGACGGTCGTCCTTGAGCTGGCGG
>CBDUCU010000627.1:0-2460 GCA_965365725.1 uncultured bacterium
GTCTTCGGCTCGCCCCTGCACAAGCAGCAGGTCGCCCGCCTCGATGCGCTCTTCCGCATGCGGCGCAATCCGCCCCTTCGTTCCGCGCAGGATGCCGACGACCGTCAGATCAAGTGCGTCTGAAAGATTTGCGTCTGCCAGCGTGCGCCCCACAAGCGGCGACTCTTTGAGCACGATGACCTCGGACATAAACTCGCGTATGCGGTACTGTTCGGCCAGAGAGTCTTCGCCGCCGCCTCTGGCGGGCAGCATCCGCAAACCGAGAACGAGCATGTAGAGCATGCCGACGGCGACAATGGCGATGCCGACCGGGGTCAGCTCAAACATCGAGAACGGTTCGAAGAGATGCGTATTTTCGGAGAAGCGCGAGAGAAACTGCGGGGTCTGCGAAACGCGCTCGAGAAAATCAGGGCTGTCGCCTAGGCGAGCGAGCGCTCCCGAAACGGCCAGATTTGTCGAAGTCCCGATCAGCGTACAGGTGCCGCCGAGAATTGCGCCGAAGGCAAGCGGCATCAGAAGCTTTGACGGCTGCACGCGCGCGCGCTCGGCAATCCCTAAAACGACCGGCACAAACATGGCAGTCGTCGTCGTATTCTTCATTACCGAAGCGCAGGCGGCGGCTGTAAACATGATCAGCGTGGCGAGCCGAAACTCGTTTCCGCCCGCGATGCGATGCAAACGTCTGCCGACCACGTCAACCACGCCCGTCTTGACCAGACCGCCCGTTAAAACGAAAAGCCCTGCGATGGTAATAACGATGTCGTTGCCGAATCCCGCAAAGGCTTCGGCAACGTTGAGCGTGCCCGTTAAGACCAGCGCGATGACAAGCAGGATGGTGACGATATCGATGGGGATGCGCTCGGTCGAGAAAAGAATGAGCGCGACGAGCAGGAGAATGAGAACGGTCGCAATGGGGAGAGTGAGAGTCATAAAAAGGCTTCTTCCGAGTCCGTCTTCGACCGCGCGTTCTTTTCTGGATTTTTGGGATTTCGCGGCTGCGAGTTTACAATGAAGCGCGAAATTCCGAAATCAAAAAACGTACAGACCCGGATCACCGGTCTGAAGGATTATTGAAGTATGGGAAAGCATCGCATCATCGTCATCGAAGATCAGGAAGACCTCGCCGCGCTTTACGAGGCGAGCCTCACGAAAGCAGGCTATGAAGTCTCAAAGGCTTACACGGGCGAGGAAGGCGTGGCGGATTTTCAGGACAACGGGTCTGATGCCGTTCTGCTCGATATGACCTTGCCCGAAATGCACGGCCTCCAAACCCTGCAAGAGATTCGCGCGCTCAACACAAACGTGCCCATCATTGTCGCAACCGGCGAGGCGAGCGAAGAGACGCGCAAGGCTTGCGAGCGTCTGGGCGTGCAGGCGTATTTGCCGAAGCCCGTCGATTACAACGAGCTTGTCAAGACCTTCCGCCGCGCGCTCTCGGACGAAAAGACGCTGACCGAAGAGTATGAGGTCGTGACGCTGCGTCTGCCGACGCGCATCGTCAAATGTCTGACCGGGATCGACCAGAACATTGAGCGCGCCGTGACAATGATGTGCGAGGAGCGGGCCGGTAATTCTTGACAATGCCGCTCAAGCGCGCGGATAAACGTGGATTTGGTAAATGAGCACGGATTGATCTGCCGCTCTTCGTAACACCTGCGTTCAAATCGACATCCAACCTAGTCAAACAAAGATTGCTCGACAGCCGTCGCCGCTCTCTTTACTTTCGTGTTCTTTCCCGCGCCCGGATGATGTGCGAGATGTTCGGCATTGAAACCCATCTCGCGCAGCGTGGCGGCAAACTTCGGCGGGCCGTGCATCGTGATGATTCGCCCTGCGCCTGATTCGCGCGCCAGTCGGACGAGATCGTCAAAATCAGCGTGGTCTGAAAGCGGCAAAACTAAATCGACGTTTTTGTACATGTAAGGCGCGCTTTTTGAGAGCGCCCAACCCGTCAACATAATCGTGTAACGCCGCTCGATGTTTTGCACCATCGGTTGTTTGCGGCATCCGGGCGGCGCAACAAGAACGCGCCCGCGCAGGTGTTCGCGGTCGTATCTTTCGTACGGCCCTGAAAACTTCACGCCAAGCTCTCGATAAATCTCCGACATGTTCCACACCGACCCGTGCAGCGTCACGCGATAGCCGCGCCTGAGCAATAGTTCCAGCGCCTCTTGCCCTTTTCCCAAAGCGTAGGCGAGTACGACCGGCACGCGCTCATCCGAGAGCGCGCGGTCAACCGCCGCGTAGAGTCGCTCGAAGGTGACAACGTCGGGCGGAAAGCTGTAAAGCGGGTCGCCGAAGGTTGATTCCGTGACGAGCGTGTCGCAACGGACGATCTCAGCCGTCTCTGCGGCGACGTTCGGACGGAGCTTAAAATCGCCCGTATAAACGAGCCGCTCGCCTTCCGCCTCGACCAAGACCATCGCCGAGCCGAGACAATGGCCTGCGGGCGTAAACGTC
>CBDUCU010000628.1:0-2458 GCA_965365725.1 uncultured bacterium
GACGCGCAGCTTCTGCTCGATCTGTGCGACAACATCGAGGGCAAATCATTCTGTCCTTTGGGCGATGCGGCATCGTGGCCGATTCAATCGGCGGTCAAAAGGTTTCCAGAAGATTTTCGCAAACATCTTGAGCCGCTCGCGCGGCGCGAAGAGGTCTTGGCGGCAGGTTGAAGATGGTTGCAAAAAGAATGTTTAGTGAAAACGCATTGAGAGTTGCGGTCTGCGTCCTGCTTTTCTGTCCGGCTGCGCCGTCGCTTCCAGTCAAAGAGTCGGCTTTCATCGCCGGAGCAGCAACGTCTCAATGCAAAAGAGCCGACACGCCAATCAACAAACAGCTTCGTTTCGCGCGTGGTCGAACGACAGCCGTCATCCGCGACCGCATCCGTCTGTGTACAAGCCACGAATACAATTTTCGTGCGCGTGCGGGGCAAACAATGAGCGTGCATCTCGTCACTGGCGACAAAACTTCATTTACCATCTATTCGCCAACGGGAAGCTTTGAAGATGCCGACGGCGTAAAGGATTGGTCGGGCGAGCTGCCAGAATCGGGACAATATCAAATCCAGATTGGAACAGACAGGACATCCGATTACACGCTTGAAGTCACTATCCGGTGACGCAAAGCCTGATCAATCGAAGACCTACTTAAGAGCATGGCAAACGAGTTAGTCAAAGTTACAATCAACGGGCAGGAGTTCGAGGTCGAGAAGGGCGCGCGTCTGATTGACGTGTGCCGTGAAAACGGCTTTGCGATTCCCTCTTTCTGCTATTACGCAGACCTCGCGCTTCAGGCCTCTTGCCGAATGTGTCTCGTGCGCATCGAGAAGATGCCGAAGCTTCAGACCTCCTGCACGATCACCTGCACCGACGGCATGGTCGTTACCACCGAAAGCGAGGAGATCGAGAAGGCGCAGCGCGGGATGGTCGAATTCCTGCTCGCCAATCACCCGCTCGATTGCCCTGTATGCGACAGGGGCGGCGAGTGCGAGTTGCAGGAGATGGTCTTTGATTGGGGCGGGCTTGAAGAGCGTTTTACCGAGCGCAAAAATTACGCGCCAGAAAAATTCCTCTCGCCCATTGTCGCCAACGACCCGCAACGTTGCATTCTGTGTAAGCGTTGCACGCGCGTCTGCGACGAGTGGATGGGTGAAGACGCAATTGAAGCCGGAGGTCGCGGCGCGCATACAGTCATCGGGACTTATGGCGGCTGGCTCAACTGCTCGCAGTGCGGCAACTGCATCGAGGTCTGCCCAACAGGGACGCTTCTCGATGCGACTTATCGGCATCAGACGCGTCCGTGGGAACTTTCGCGCACCACTTCGACATGCTCGTTTTGTTCCGACGGCTGTCAGATGTCCGTTGGCTCGCGCGGCGGCGAAGTGATGCGCGTGGTCGCGCGCGACCGCTATGTCAACGGTCACAACGGCGAATTTCTCTGCATCAAAGGGCGTTTCGGGCATCCATTTGTCAACCATGAGGAACGGCTGCGCACGCCGCTCATCCGCTACAAAAAGGGGGGTCGTCTCGTTCCCGCCACGTGGGACGACGCGATCAAACACGTCGCCGCAAAGCTTCAAGAGATTCAGGCGGCGCATGGCAACAATTCAATCGGTGTGGTCGGCAGCCCGCGTCTAACAAATGAAGCAAACTATGCGCTCCTCAAATTTGCGCGCGAGGTTGTCGGGACAGAAAACTACACGGCGACCGAAGCCTTCTCGCTCGAATCTTTCTTTGAAAATCTTTCGGGGCCGCTCGCCACGCACCGAGACATACGCCATGCCAAGACGATTCTTCTCATCGGCGGCGAGCCCGAAGAGTTGCAACCCTTAACGGGTCGTCAAATCAGACAGGCCGTGCGCAACAATGGTGCGCGCCTGATTATCGTCAACAGCGTGCCGATTCGTCTCAAACAACAGGCCGCGCAGTTTATCCACATCAATCAAGGCTCGGAAGATGCGGTCGTCTTTGCGCTTGCTTCACAGGGAAGCGACGAAGTCGCTGCGCGCAAATTAGGTGTTGAAGCCGCAGAGATTGATGCGCTGCGCAAATCTCTGACGGATGCGACGGGCGACGTGGTCGTTTTGTTCGGCGGTGAATTGAGCCTTGAGGCTCAAAGCACGCTCGCGCAGCTTCCCTTCTCGCTTGGAGAAAAAGAGGGTCGCCGGATTCTCTTTCATCCTCTGCCGCTTTTTAACAACAGCGTCGGCGTACACGACCTCGGCCTTTTGTCGGGTGCGATGAACCCGCTCGAAGTGCTCGACGCAGCGGGCGGAAGCTTACGCGCTCTCTACGTTGCCGGAAGTTTTCTTCCCGCATACATGGAAGGACGCGAAGACGCGCTTTCAAAGCTCGACTTTCTCGTCGTACAGGAACTATTTCACACAGAGACGACGGAACACGCCGACGTGGTTTTGCCCGCCGCATCGTTTGCCGAAGTTGACGGAACGTTTACAAATAA
>CBDUCU010000629.1:0-2444 GCA_965365725.1 uncultured bacterium
CGGCGGCATCACGCAGCACATCGGCGCATATTCGGTTAACGTGCCGAGCGCCGACGACCCGCTTCTCCTGCGCCGCGTCGTCTTTCTCGATACGCCCGGTCATGAGGCGTTTACAATGATGCGCGCGCGCGGCGCGAAAGCAACCGACGTGGTTGTGCTTGTCGTCGCCTCGGACGACGGCGTGATGCCTCAAACTATCGAGGCCATCGAGCACGCCCGCGCCGCAAATGTTCCCATCGTCGTCGCCATCAACAAAGTCGATAAGCCGGATGCAAACCCCGACCGCGTTCGCCAAGAGCTTGCGGGACATGGTCTTCAGCCCGTCGAATGGGGCGGCGATATCGAGATGGTTCCCGTCTCGGCCAAGAAGCGGCAGAACCTTGAGACGCTGCTTGAAACCGTTCTGCTGACAGCCGACATTCTAAATCTTAAAGCAAGCGCTACGCGTCTGGCGCACGGCGTTGTGCTCGAAGCCAAGCTCGACCGGGGGCGCGGCGCGGTCGCCACCGTGCTCGTCCAACAGGGCACGCTCAAGGTCGGCGATCCGTTTATCGTCGGGCAGATCTTCGGCAAGGTGCGCGCGATGTTTGACGACCGGGGACAGTCGGTCGCAGAGGTCGGCCCGGCCACGCCCGTCGAGGTGCTCGGCATGCAGGGCGTGCCGCAAGCGGGCGACGCTTTTCAGGTTGTCGCCGACATCACAAAGGCGCAGCAGATTTCTCATCAACGTCAGATGCTTTCGCGCCAGGCCGCCCTCGTACAATCGACCAAACGCGGCATCGAGGCGCTCGGCCAGATGGAGACAAAAGAGCTTTTGGTCGTCGTCAAGGCCGACGTGCAAGGCTCTGTCGAAGTGTTAAAGAGCACTTTGACGAAGCTATCGACCGAAAAGGTTAAGGTCAAAGTCATCCGTTCGGGCGTTGGCGCAATCACAGAGTCGGATGTGCTTCTGGCTGCGGCGACGCAGGCCGGCACATCCGGCAGCGCGGTTGTCATCATCGGCTTTAACGTGCGGCCGGAAGTCCGTGCGGGCGAGCTTGCCAAACACGAAGGCGTTGACGTGCGTCTCCATTCGATCATCTACAAGGTCGAGGAAGAGATTCGCGCTGCGATGCTCGGCATGCTCGATGCAATCGAGACCGAACGCATCATCGGTAACGCATTGGTGCAGGAAGTCTTCCGCGTGCCGAAGGTCGGCGCGGTCGCCGGTTGTCGCGTCACAAGCGGCACGCTCACACGCAAGGCCCGCGCACGTTTGATCCGCGACGGCGTTGTCGCATGGGAAGGCAATATCGCATCTCTGCGCCGTTTCAAAGATGATGTGGCAGAAGTCCGTGAGGGCTTCGAGTGCGGCATCGGTCTTGAAAATTTTAACGACGTAAAGGCCAACGACACCATCGAAGCCTACGTCGTCGAGAAGATAGCAGCCACAGAACTCTAAAAGCCGTAAATCGTGAATCGTAAATAGATTCAGTCTCAATTTACGATTCACGATTTACGATTTACGGTCTTTATGCGTCGCCCGGAGCAACTAGCAGAACTGATTCGCGAAGAGTTGGTGCAGGTCGTCGGTTACGAGATGGACGACCCGCGCGTCGAAGCCGTGACGGTCACGGACGTGCGCGTGACGGACAACTTGCGCGACGCGCGCGTTTTTGTTCTCGTTGAGGGCACTGACGAGGAGAAGACCGCCGCGCTGGTTGCTTTACGCAAGGCTGCGCCCTACATCCGTCGTCAGCTCGGCCTTGCGCTCAATCTGAAGTACACGCCGGAGCTGCATTTTGTCCGCGACACCGTCGAGGAAAAGGCTGCGCGCGTCGATGCTCTGCTCGCGCAGATCGAACAAGACCGCCCCTCGCAAAACGCGGCGGTGGAGAAGGAAACGGAAGGAGAGGTGAGTGATGAGTGATGAGTGATGAGTGATGAGTTAAAGCGCTGTGTGTTTACTCATCACTCATCACTCATCACTCATCACTCTTTGATTTAAATGCTTAGTCAAGTAGTTGAGCTGATTGAAGCGAAGCGAAGTTTTGCAATTACTTCTCATGTGAGGCCGGATGGGGATGCGCTTGGTTCCTCGCTCGGCCTCTTCTGGCTCCTGCGTGCGCTCGATAAAGAGCCTGAAGTGATCATGCGCGACCCGGTTCCGCATGCCTATCAGAAACTTCCAGGCGCAGACCTTGTCCGCGTCACGCCTCGCGTTGATAAGCCTTACGATGCGGTCTTCGTCATCGAGTGTTCGGACGTTGAGCGGCCCGGACTCGCAGAGATCGAGCATCACCTCGTTGTCAATATCGATCATCATTCGACGACCTCGCTCTTTGGCGGCATCAACTGGATCGATTCGACCGCGTCGGCAGTCGGCGAGATGATCTACAACCTTTGCAAAGCCATCGGCGTGCGCGTCACGCGCGAGATTGCCGAGTGCGTCTATACGGCGCTGA
>CBDUCU010000630.1:0-2420 GCA_965365725.1 uncultured bacterium
AGCGTTGTCTCGGCCCGTGCGTCAAGGGTTTGTGTACGCCGGAAGAGTATTCGGAATCGGTCCGCGACGTGCGCATGTTTTTGGAGGGGCGCAACCGCGAACTGGCCGACGAATACGGGGCGCGTATGGAGCGCGCATCCGAAGAGATGCGCTATGAGATGGCGGCGAAGTACAGAGATTTGCGCAAAGTCGTTTTGGCCGTCTCGGAGCAGCAGAAGATGGCGGTCTCGGCGGACAAAGACGTTGACATCTTCGGCTATTACCGCGAAGGGGCGCGGCTCGCTCTACAGCTTTTTACGATGCGCGAGGGCAAGATCGTCGGGCGACGCGAGTTCTTCTGGGAAGACCTGCCCGAAGATGATGCGTTTGACCCGTCCGCATTTTTGAGCGACGTACTGACGCAGTATTACTCGACAGACTATGTGCCGCGCGAGGTGCACGTGCCCGTCGATTTTGAAGACCGGGAGCTTTTGGAAAAAGCTCTCGGCGAACGAAAGGGCCGACGCGTACGCATACTCGACCCGCAGCGCGGCGAAAAGCGCGACATGATCGAGCTTGTCTCGAAGAATGCGAAGATTGCGTTTGAGCAACGCTTCCGAGTGTTGAAGCCCGACATGGAGCGCGTCCTCGAAGAGTTGCAGGAGACTCTGGAGCTGCCGCGTTTCCCTGCGCGGATCGAATCCTTCGACGTGTCGAACATTTCGGGCGCGGAGAACGTCGCGTCGATGGTTGTGTGTGAGAACGGACGGATGAACCGCGCAGAGTATCGAAAGTTTAAGATCAAGACAGTCGAAGGCTCGAACGATCCGGCCTCGATGCGCGAAGCAGTCTTCCGGCGTTATCGACGGCAACTCGACGAGAAGAACGCTCTGCCCGATCTGGTCATGATCGACGGCGGCAAGGCTCAGTTGGGAGCAGCCGCCGACGCGATGCGGGAATTAGACCTCGAAGCCATTCCGGTAATGGGCGTGGTCAAACCACCGCGCAGACACAACGATGTCTCGCATCTGCTTGTCAAAGGCCGTGAGCACGAACCAATCTTTCTCGATTCACATTCGCTGGTGCTGCGTCTGATCCAGATGATACGCGACGAGACGCATCGCACGGCGGTCGCTTATCACAGAAAGCGTAGAGAGCTGCGCGATTTTACTTCGGAGCTGACGGCGATTCCCGGTGTCGGTGAAAAGCGTAAAAATCGACTGCTCAGAAATCTCGGCTCAATTCAGCGCGTGGCAAACGCTTCGATTGCGGAGTTGACACCGTTTGTCGGGCACAAGACCGCCGAAGAGATTGTCGAACACTTCACACGTCAACGCGCGCTTGCCGTCGGCGGGACAATTGAGGGCGAGACGAGCGGGAAGGTTGAAGCAGCCGAGACGCGCGCGGCGATGGCAAACGACGACCCGACCGTGATGACCGATGAAACAATTGCAGGCGAACACATCGAGACGCGTCTGGTTGACCCGGAAGGCGAGGCGGAAGACCTACAACCAATTCGCTCGGTCGATCACGAAGGCCGTCTGCGCCAACCGCGCAAACGCACACGCCCGCGCGGTGAACGCTCCACGAACCCGCACGCCGTACGCCGAGAGAAGCTCAAGGTAGATGATTAGTCAAGCAAGATGAACAAGCCGTGAGTGATGCATCTAAAGGTGCTAGACAAAGCGATAATCCAATGCGAGACACGGTAAAAACCCGTCCTGACCCGTATTATGCCGCACGCTCCGGTAATTACTGGCAATTCCTGTTTTATACCGAAGGCTTCGGTAATTTCCCACCCACATAGTAAAATACCGAAGGCTTCGGCATACTGAGCGTTAGATGTTTTCCTCTAATGAATCTTAAATATTACATTCTTTGGTATCGCTATGATGATATAGATTCTTATCTTATCTGGTATTCGGATGAGAAGGATGCCGTCTTTGTTGATTCAGATGGATTTGTGCCGAGTTTCAAAGGTAATGACAGCCTGTTGAAATATGCTGCGGAGCGTGGCATCAGCGTTGATATTGAAAAACCGATTCTTCATAACCTTGACTTAGTGAACAAATGGCTCGAAGGAAAGGACTCTGAGCTTATCGACTGTAACACTTTCAATGGTGCGTGGAATCTGTTTGCTGACGTGTCGCGTTCTATCAATGGCGGATTTGACTCGAAACAAGACTTGACGCAAAAGATATACAATAAATTATTCTGGGGCTGTAATCTGCCGAGTGTGACGCCAGAAGGAGAACAATATAATCCAGCTTGGACACAGCGGGAGTTGAAGATTATGGCGCAAGTCCTTGGCGCGGGGATGCAAATGTTTCGGGAGTGTGTAAAATCGCAGGGCAACATCTAACAACTCATTCAACGCGAGCGGAATCAGCTCGAATGTCATTCGCAAGATTGAAGGCTTCTCGGCGATATCTTCCCGCCGC
>CBDUCU010000631.1:0-2414 GCA_965365725.1 uncultured bacterium
AGCCAAACAACTCGGATTCAATCAGCGTTGACGGTATCGCCGCACAGTTGATCGCGACAAACGGGCTTGCGCTTCGCGGCGACATATAATGGATGGCCTTAGCAACAAGGTCTTTGCCCGTCCCGGACTCTCCCTGCAACAGAACTGATGAAACTTCGCTTCCGGCCACCTTGCGTGCAAGCCCCGTCATCGCTCGCACGGCAGGCGAGTTGCCAACAATCTGATCGAAACCGAATTGGCGCGTCTGCTCGCTTCGTATCGAGTCCAATTCTCTGCGCATGCGTCCCGTTTCGAGCGCGTTGTGCAGAGTGATGTGAAGCTCTTCGAGGTTGATGGGCTTGGCGATAAAATCGTAAGCGCCCGCGCGCAGAGACATCACAGCGTTGTCAACCAGCACGGCCGCCGTAATCATTATCACCAACGCCTGGGGCTGACGCTGTTTGATTTCGCGCAACACTTCGAGGCCAGAGCGGTCTGGCAGATTGATGTCGAGTAGTATGACCGAGGGGTGTTCCGCGTCGAACAGGCTGAGCGCGGCGGCTGCGTCCGATGCTTCGAGCGGAGCGTAACCCCAGTTGCGCAACGCCTGTACGAGCGTCCAGCGAATGAGCTTCTCGTCATCGACGACCAGAATCTTGTGGGTCTTTGCGGACTGCTTCATCTTCATCTCCCTTTGCCTTCAAAGGCGGGACGATTCTCTGCGGCGAAGCACGTCCTTCATTGCAGCTTTATCAAAAGATGGCTCAATGCAAAAATCTGCGTGCCTGCGCCCTCCCCGAATCGCATCAGTCCTTCAGGGGCAAAAGCTATTCCACTATCTAAAAGAGGTTAAAGATTGCGACGAAGGACGGTCTGAGGGATGGCGCTCCTGCGAGTTAAGCGATTGAATTATAAGAAGATTGGAAGCGACGCGAGGGCTGCCAGCGCGGCAAGGGGCGGTTGCGAGTAATTCCCCAGCATGACCCACTTTTGAGATGCAAAGCTTCGCCTGGGCGGTTGCGGCGTGCCGACAGGTATAATCCCTCCGACCTTCTGCCACAATCAAAGACGGATGTTTTCAATGACACAGATTGAGCCGAACCGAACTGACGAAGAACATCTGCGCCGCGTCGTCGCGCTCGCACTCGAAGCCGAGCGATTGGGCAACATGCCCATCGGCGCATCTCTCACGCTTGACGATGAGATCATCGCTGACGCGGGAAACGCTCTGCTTGTGCCCTTCTATCATCCGGGCCGTCATGCCGAGATGGAGGCGCTTGCGCGCGTGCCCGCAAAACTTTGGCCGCGCTCGCGCGAGATGACCTGCTATACGACGCTTGAGCCGTGCGTGATGTGCGCGGGCGCGCTTTTGTTGCACGGCGTGGGCCGGGTCGTCTTCGGCGCGCATG
Source organism: uncultured bacterium (assembly GCA_965365725.1). Lineage (GTDB taxonomy): Bacteria > Acidobacteriota > Blastocatellia > Pyrinomonadales > Pyrinomonadaceae > DASQDT01. Next base: position 1,389 of record CBDUCU010000631.1, read on the forward strand.
ACCCCGAAGGCGGCGCGGGCGCGCTGCTCTTGTCTTTGCCGAGTTATTACGCGGGCGGGCGAGGAGTGCCGCTTTGGATTGGCCCTCTGCTTCCTGACGTGTGCGATCCGCTCTACGAGCGCGCGGCGTTGCGCTTCGATGCGCTTGCGTGCGGCAGGCTCAATCTCTAAATTTCAGTCTTGAGCAACTTCTGATAGATGCGAAATAGTGAAGGCTGCGGTTTGGTCTATTCGTTCACCTCAGAAATCAGGATTGAGCCTGACCATCATAGAGACAGAAAATTTGTCGGCCCTCAGAGAAGATTTTCAAAGCTCGAAACTAATAATTCCTCGCCGACACTAATAATTCCTCGCCGACAAAGGCCCGCAGACTTTGAACCATTGACGGAAACGCAATATTCTTAGGACGAGTAAACATCTTCGGCGGCTGGCCCCCAAGCGCGATACCAAGAGAGGACAAGGCAATGAGCGCGAATAAAGAGACGCTGACCATTACAGACAATCGAACGGGCAAACAGTATGAAGTCCCGATCACGGATGGAACGATTCGAGCTATCGACCTGCGGCAGATCAAGACGGGCGACGAGGACTTTGGTCTGATGACCTACGACCCCGCTTTTATGAATACCGCTTCGTGCAAAAGCACGATCACTTTTATCGACGGAGATCGTGGCATACTCGAATATCGCGGCTACCCGATCGAACAGCTTGCGGAGCAGAGCAACTACCTGGAGGTGGCGTACCTTCTGCTCTACGGCGAATTGCCGAACCAACAACAACTCGCCGAATGGAAGCACGACATTACCTACCACACATTTATCAACGAAAACATCAAGAAGGTTCTGGACGGCTTTCACCATAGCGCGCACCCGATGGGCATGTTCGAGGCAATGGTCGCCGCGCTTTCGACCTTCTACCCGGAAGCCAAAAACATTCAGGACCAGTCGTGTCGCTGGAAACAGATTCACCGTCTGATTGCCAAGGCTCCGACCATCGCCGCTTTCGCCTATCGTCATCGCATCGGGCT
>CBDUCU010000632.1:0-2414 GCA_965365725.1 uncultured bacterium
CGGCTTCGGCTGCGAGCCAGCGAACGTCTTCAATCTTTGCCACGTCGCCCGCGACATAGACGGCTTCCCCGCCCGAAGCGTTGATCTCGTCGACAATCTCTTTGAGCGCCTCGTCGTTGCGCGCGTTGAGAACGAGTTTTGCGCCGCGTCGCGCGGCCATGCGCGCCGTAACAAGTCCGATGCCCGATGATGCGCCCGTGATGACGATTGTCTGCTCGCTCAATTTCTTCAGTTTGAATCCCATAATATAGAAGTGCCTCCTAAAAAAATGCGCTTGAAAACTTTGGCCGTCGCTTCGAGGCAACGCGCCGCCACAAAACATGAAAGAGAAAGGTTTCGCACGGGCCGTAATGCCTTTTTGTGCGAAACAGCGGGGATTATGTGGGGTTCGGAGTTAGAATACTGAACAACGCTCAGGCTGTAAAGAAACTGCTTGGTTGAAGCTCGGTCGGACACGAAAAAGACATGCGGCGCGCAAAGATTTTTCAACGCGCGGGGATAATGTTTTTGATGCCTGTGCGAAACTCCCTACATCTGTAAAAGACTCGAAATCAAAATGGAGCTGAAGCAATGAAGACTGATTCAGGTAGAAGTGTTTCGGTATGGATGGCGACCGGGGACGTGCCGGAAGCGAAGCCTCTCTCGGAGAACCTTGAGGCGGATGTCTGCATTGTCGGCGCAGGCATCGCCGGGATGACGACCGGCTATCTGCTCGCGCGCGAAGGTAAATCGGTCGTCATACTCGACGACGGCCCTGTCGCCGGTGGCGAGACGTGTCGCACGACGGCTCACATCACAAACGCGCTCGACGACCGCTACTACGAGCTTGAACGTCTGCACGGCGAGCGCGGCGCACAACTCGCCGCCGAAAGCCACACGGCAGCCATCGACAAGGTCGAAGAGATCATTCGTGAAGAGGGGATTGATTGCGACTTCGAGCGCGTTGACGGTTATCTCTTTGTCCCGCCCGGTGAATCAACCGAACAACTTGGTGATGAGCTGCGCGCCGCGCATCGCGCCGGCCTCGTCGATGTCGAATACGTCGAGCAAGTTCCTTATGATGGATATGATTTCGGCCACGCGCTGCGCTTCCCGCGTCAGGCGCAATTCCACATCCTCAAATACCTCGATGCTTTGACGCGCGCATTTCTCAAGCACGGCGGACGACTCTATACACAGACGCACGTCGAGAAAATCGAAAGCGGCGCACGCGCGCGCATCGAGACCTCGACGCGCGAAACCGTCACGGCCAGTTGGGTCGTCGTTGCAACCAATACGCCCTTCAACGATCTCGTCTCGATTCACACAAAGCAAGCTCCCTATCGCACTTACGTTATCGGCGCGCGCATGCCAAAGGGTTCAGTGCCCAAACTTCTGCTGTGGGACACGCCAGATCCTTATCATTACATCCGCATTCAATCTGTTGACGACCGGGACGTGCTGATCGTCGGCGGCGAAGACCACAAGACAGGACAGGCCGAAGATTACGAGACGCGTTTTCAAAACTTGGAAGAATGGACGCGCAAGAGATTTCCGATTGAGCAGGTCGAGTATCGCTGGTCGGGTCAGGTGATGGAGCCCGTTGACGGCATGGGCTTCATCGGTCGCAACCCCGCAGATAGCGAAAACGTCCTGATAGCGACGGGCGATTCGGGCAACGGGATGACGCACGGCACAATCGCCGGGATTCTTCTGACAGACATCGTCATGCGGCGCGAAAACGCTTGGGAGAAGCTCTATGATCCCTCACGCGTGACGATGAGCGCGGGCGGCGAGTTTGCAAAAGAGAACTTAAACGTTGCGGCGCAATACACAGACCTTTTGACGGGCGGCGACGTTTCCTCTGTCGATGAGATCGAGGCTAATGAGGGCGCAATCATCCGGCGCGGACTCTCGAAGGTGGCCGCGTTCCGCGACGCAGACGGCGCGCTCTACGAACACTCTGCGGTCTGCACACACCTGGGCTGCGTCGTTCAATGGAACGGGCTTGAAAAATCCTTTGATTGCCCTTGTCACGGCTCGCGTTTTGATCCGAAGGATGGGCACGTCTTGAACGGCCCGGCTTCGAGCGCGCTCGCGCCGGTTGAAGAATAACGGCGAAAAAATGCGGTTGAAGCATCAAGGAAAAAGGGGGGCTTGCAAGCCCCCTTTTTTCTTGATGCTTGAAGAAAATCTAAAGGTCATCACTCCCGCCATGCGCAAAGTTACACGTTGGAGGTAATAATCCGCCCGCGTCACCTCTTCACCACACACGCCATCCCGCAAATTGACGCTATTAATCACGCAGGTCGAGGTACGTCGTTTGCCCATTGGCTTCTCGTCGCCGACAACAGACGAACGTCGCGCAAATGTTTGCAATGATGTTCAATTCTTTGAGAGGAGAAGAGGCTCGTCCTTGTTGGCTCGCAGATAAA
>CBDUCU010000633.1:0-2410 GCA_965365725.1 uncultured bacterium
ATAATCGAGCAGAGTCGGCGGCGGCGCGCCCGGTGGTTTTCCGGTCAGATGCCTGGAATAATTTTCGATGCCGCGACAAAAGCCCATCTCTTTGATCATTTCAAGGTCATACATCGTCCGTTGATGAAGACGCTGCGCCTCGACAAGCTTGCCCTCTTGAATCAGCTTCGGCTCCCACCAATCAAGCTCGTCGCGGATGGTTTTGATGGCGCGCTTGACGGTCGTTTTAGGCATCACGTAATGGGTTTTCGGATAGATGGGAACGCGCGATGAGTGCTTTTCAAGAACTTCGCCGAGCAGTGGGTCGATGGTCGAGATTGAATCAACCTCGTCGCCCCACAGTTCGACGCGGTAGGCGCGATCCTGATAGCTCGGATAAATCTCGACCACGTCGCCACGCACGCGAAAGCTGCCGCGATCAAACTCGACGTCGCTGCGCTCGTATTGCAGCTCGACGAGCCGTTGCAACAGCGCGTCGCGCGACAATTTCATGCCCGGCTCGATAAAGAGGAGCATGTTGTAGTAAGCGTCCGGGTCGCCGAGACCGTAGATGCATGAGACGGAGGCAACAACGATCACGTCTCTTCTTTCAAAAAGCGCGCGCGTCGCCGACAGACGAAGACGATCAATCTCTTCGTTGATTGTCGCCTCTTTTTCAATGTACGTATCGGAGGCCGGGACGTAAGCCTCTGGTTGATAGTAGTCGTAATAGGAGACGAAATACTCGACCGAGTTTTCGGGGAAGAAATGTTTGAACTCTTGATAGAGTTGCGCTGCAAGCGTCTTGTTGTGCGCAATAACGAGTGTGGGGCGCTGCACGCGCTCGATGACGGAAGCGATCGTAAAGGTCTTGCCCGAGCCAGTGATTCCCAAAAGCACCTGATCTTGCAAGTGCTCGTTGAGACCACGCACAATCGTCTCGATGGCGGCGGGCTGATCGCCCTGCGGCTGGAATTCTGAACGAAGCTTGAAAGGCATAAAAAGCAGATGTTAGATGCTGGATGTCAGGTGCTAAAGAGTGAATTTTAACATCTGGCATCTAGCATCTGAAATCTAACATCTGCTTTTCACGCGACCGGCGATTGGCTGCTGATCTGGTAGATGGCTTCCATCACGGCTGAGCGTACGTCGGCAGGAAGCGTACTGCGCACGGCGAGCCGACGGAAAGCCGGAAGGATCTCTTTCTGACCGGAAAGTGCTAAGAGCTTGATGACGGCGAGCCGCACTTCGGTATCCGGGTGCGCTTCGATAGCTCGGATGAGCGGCTGCACCTCGCCCGCTTTCGCCATCAGGAAAAGAAGCGAAAATGCATCGTAGGTCTTTTCGCGGCTCTCGCCCGTCAGACGCGAGATAGCTTCGGCAGCTAGTCCTGAAGAGGCCAGCGCTGCGCCGATGTTGCGGCGGCGTTGCTGGGTGGCCTCGCGTAAGGCACGCGTAAAGACTTCGGCGCGGTCTTCCTGCATCTGGTAGAGCGAGCGTGCGGCGGCATTGCGCACGTCGGCAGAAGGATCGTCGAAGCCCGCGCAGACGACGTGGAATGCGTCGTCGCCGCTGACGTGTGCAAGTTCCTTTACGGCTGCGGCGCGCTCGTCCGATTCTTCGCTGGCGAGTCGCAACTGAATCGCCTTGGGTACGGCGGAAGTTTCGTCTGCAACAAAAGGCGTGATGCCTTTGTCGCGTCCGGCGCGATCTTTAGCGAGATGAGAAGCTTCGGAAAGTTCTTCTTCGATTTCGACAAAGAGCGCGGGCTCTTCGTATGAATCTGTCGCCGCGACATCGATCACAGGTGCAATGTCACGCGTTGTGTACGACGGGTTCGCGTCTGCAACTTGTAAAGAATCATATTCGGGCAGATCGTCGCCCTTGATTTCGACCGCTTCAACCGAAATAGTCGGCTCAGGTACGACCTCAACCGAAGATTCTGCCGGAGTCATCGCGTCAAGCACGTCGAGTTCAACCCATTCGTCGATTGTCTCAGCCCGACTTGAATCGAACCCTGCAAGAGCTTGCGCGTCAAACTCGCTGACCGGTTCTGCATGATGCGTTTCAAACTCGATTTCAGAAAGCGTGTCTGGCGCAACACCGTCGGATATATTAACCGACTCCGATGAAAGAGTTTCTTCCTCTTCGATGACAGGCGACTGCTCATCAATCGTTATGGGCGACACGGCAGCCACAGGTGTTTCAGACGTTGTCTGCGCTGCCGGCTCGGAGATCAATGTCGTCTCTGCTTCGTCTTCGGAAACATCAGGAATGCCGTCGTGCGCAACAGAATGTTTCTCGTCGAATTTCTCTTTCTGCCCCCCTGCTAATTCGATTTCAAGAGGTTCTTCGATCTGCTGCGCAGTAGCGGCCTCTACGACTGACGGCTCCTCGACCAGATCCTGCTCCGCTTGAAGCATCTGCGATT
>CBDUCU010000634.1:0-2387 GCA_965365725.1 uncultured bacterium
GCGAGTATGCGCGAGCCGCAACTGTTTTGCAGACCACGCACGCAGATGTTGTCCTTGATGGCAATAGGCACGCCGCGCAGCGCAGAGTTTTCGTTGCCTGTCGTTTCTTCTTTATCGTTTGCTTCAAGCTGAGAGGCGCGTCGGAGCGCGCCCGCGCGGTCGATTTGAAGAAAGGCGTTGAGCGCCGGGTTCAGTCTCTCCGCGTTGTCAACAGCGCGCTCGACCTCGTTTTGAATTTGTGCCGTGCCGCTTTCAATGCGCGAACGGATGGCTTCCGCCGTGTAATCGAATGATGACATCAGTGCTGCTCGTATTCTTAAACTGAAAAAAGGGTCTTTATCGACTCAACAATTGGGAGATGGTGGCCGCCCACCCCCAATCAAAAATTCTCCGCTTCTTCAGAACTGGCCAGCACGCGAGGCACGCGGAAATGTCCATGCGCAGGGTCTGGAGCTTGGTCAAGCGCAAGCGTTTGTCCGAGCGAAGCGTGGGTCGCATCTTCGCGTGATGAAAGGGTGCGCTCGCCCTCTTCGGTGAATCCTCCGATGGCCGGTTCGACCTGACTTGTGTCGAGTTCATTCAACTGTTCGACATATGCGACGATTGAAGCCATCTGCGGCGCGAGCGTGCGCAATTCTTCTTCGTCAATTTCGAGATTGGCGAGGTCTGCAATCTTTCTTACGTCTGATTCTGTGATGGGCATTTTGCTTACCTGAAGATTCTTGTTTTGGGATTGAGAATCTTAACCGGGATGGCGAGAACGGCTAAGAAGACAAAGAGCAAAATAAAGAGCGGCGGAGAGGCCAGAAACATCTCTCCGAGCGCCGTCAAATCCCATCCATCTCTCTTTTCTTTTTCGTCAGTCAACATATCTCAAATTTGCGGGGGCTTAGCGTGTCGCGTGCGTCATGAAAATCACGCGGCACTTTTCTTAACGCGTTTTACTTACGCTCTTGTGCGCTGATATAGCTGCCGGCGGCAATCAGGAAGCGTCGGCGCAACTCTTCGTCGCGGATGGCAGAGGCCGCGTCTGAAAGCTCGGCGGCGCGTCTGAGCGCCTGCTCGTCGTGCGCTTCGCTCGCGCGTCCAGCGCGCAAGTCCAGACGCTCGCGCTCGCGGCGGACGGTCTGCGGGTCGATGCGAAACTCGATATAGGTGACGAGCGCCTGACCGAGAATCGAGTTGATGCGAAAGATTAGCTGCGGGCTGATGGCTTCTAACTGTCTCTGCCACGTCGCATCGGAAACGGCTATGGTGAGCGTCTTGCGATAGAGGCGAAACGGGACGGCCAGTCCGCGCCCGCCTTCGCCTGCCGCGCGTCGCCAGGCCACGCTTGCCGCCGCTTCGGCCACCTCCTCAGATTCTCCGGCTGCACGCAGAAGCTGTGGAATCGCCTTGATGAGATCGTCCATGAAAAGCTTTGAGCGATTAGCTTTCAGCTTGTTTGCCATCAAGCTGACGGCGGAAAGCTGATAAAATCCGGGCCCGCAAAATCAAACTTCAAAATCGAGTGGGGAGTGTAATGGAAAAAGAGCGCGAGCCTCAAGCCGGAGAGCGAGTTGTGAGGTCTGAATTAGAGAGATTGGTGCTTGCGTCGGCAAGTCCGCGGCGCGCGGAAATCCTGAGCGCGGTCGGCTGGCCGTTTGAAGCGTGTGCCGCCGATCTTGACGAAACGGTTTTGGAAGACGAGGAGGCTGCGTCGTACGTCCAGAGGCTCGCGCATCAAAAGGCCGCGCACGTGGCAGGCTCGCGTCTGTTCGGTCTGGTGCTTGGGGCTGATACGACGGTCGTCTCGCCGGACGGTGAAATCCTCGGCAAGCCGTTTGATGAAGGCGACGCGCGTCGAATGCTTCAGACGCTTAATGGGCGTTGGCACGAGGTGTTGACGGGGGTGGCGCTCGTGCGCGCAGAGTCTGGAAAATCTATTGTGGGTCTTGAAAGGACGCGCGTGCGTTTTGCTCAACTAAGCGAGCGAGAGATTGAAGATTACGTCATGACGGGCGAGCCGATGGACAAGGCCGGAGCCTACGCGATTCAGGGCCGCGCTTCGCTCTTGATCGAAGGCATTGAGGGTGATTACTTAAACGTTGTCGGGCTACCCGTCAGACTCGTTTACAAACTCGCGCTTCGATTTGAAAGCGCGCATCGGGAAGGCAAAGCTGAGGTGGAAAAATAATGGAGGCACGCGCCGAGCAGCGTGTGCCTCCGTTTGTCGCCGTCTATGGCGATTCAATCGAGTTTTTTAACCCGTACTAGTTGCCAAGCAGACTGTTGAGCGGGCCTGCGAGCTGATCTGCGAGTTTGCCCTTCGGGTCGATGCCTGCGATTGGCTCGCCGTGAACCTGTCCGTTGCGGTCGAGCACGACTACGGCAGGGAGCTGATTGCC
>CBDUCU010000635.1:0-2386 GCA_965365725.1 uncultured bacterium
CGGAGATGACGACACCTTCCGCCGCCGCTACAGAGCGCAGGCCCGTCACCGCCAGCTCGCGCCCGATGATGATGCAGACGGCCCAGGCCGGCGCAAGATGATTCTCAACAAGCGAGATGAGCGCGGCGGAGATAAGCAGCTTGTCGGCGATGGGGTCGAGCAGCGCGCCGAGACGTGAAACCTGTCGGCGACTTCGTGCGATCTGCCCGTCGAGATAGTCTGTGAAGGCGGCGGCGAGAAAGAGCGCCACGCCGAGGACGTGGCGCTGCACGCCGAACCAATTTTCCGAAAAAGGCGTGAGTAGTACGACGACGAGCAAGGGAACAACGAAGATGCGCGACAGCGTCAGTGCGTTCGGAAGGTTCACGCGTCCCCTCTCGGACTTAAGCAGGAGTTCAGAATGCTTTGCAGAATTGTGTTAATCGAAAAACATTCGCAGTGTAGAAGCGGCCCGGAAAACGTGTCAAGGCGTGTTTGATTTTACTTAGCTGCGTTCGCAACCGACACATTTTGCATGTCGAACTGGATGGGCCTGCAAAAGCAGCTTCCAGATTTTCAAATCATTTTTTGTGCGATGCCTTGCCGCGCGCCCTCGCCTCGTCTAAAATTCCCGTTTCTGCTCCCGCCGATATCGCTCGCTATAGTCGCCGAGGAGTCTTTTCAAGCATGGGAATTGATCGCATTACAGTGCGCGGCGCGCGCCAGCACAATCTTAAAAACGTCAGCATCGAGATTCCGCGTAACCGTCTAACGGTCATCACCGGGCTCTCCGGCTCTGGCAAATCCTCGCTGGCCTTCGACACCATCTACGCCGAAGGGCAACGTCGTTACGTCGAATCTCTTTCAGCCTACGCGCGTCAGTTTCTCGATCAGCTCGAACGCCCCGACGTAGATTCGGTTGATGGACTTTCGCCCGCCATCTCAATCGAGCAAAAAACCGTCTCGCGCAGCCCGCGCTCGACCGTCGGCACGGTCACCGAAATCTACGACTATCTGCGTCTTCTCTTCTCTTCGGTCGGTCAGCCGCATTGTCATATCTGCGACGCGCAGATCACTCGCCAATCCGTCGAGCAGATTGTTCAGAGCGTGCTCGCCATGCCCGAAGGCGAGCGTGTGATGGTGCTTGCGCCAATCGTGCGCGGTCGCAAAGGCGAGTTTAAGAAGGAGCTTGAGAAGCTCGCTAAAGACGGTTTCCTTCGCGCGCGCGTTGACGGCGAGCTTGTCTCGCTCGATGAAGAGATCAAGCTCGACAAGCGCCGTAATCACTCAATCGAAGCGGTCGTTGATCGTCTTCTCATCAAGCCCGGCATCAATGAACGTTTAACTGAATCGGTGCGCACTGCCCTCAAGCTGACCAACGGCGCGGTCGTCGTCTCGGTTGTCGACGGTGAAGAAAAGCTCTATTCGGAGCGAATGGCGTGCGTTAACTGCGGCATCAATGTGCCGCCTCTTGAGCCGCGCTCTTTCTCCTTCAACTCGGCCTACGGTGCATGCAAGCGCTGTCATGGTCTCGGCACAGTGATGCAAGTTGATCCGGCGAAGCTCATCTCCGATGCAAACGAAACGGCGGGCAAGCTCGTCTTTCTGGGCACGGCGGACAAGCAAGGCTCGGCTTATTTGAAAAGCGCGCTGGCCGCCGTCCTTGAGCGTTTCGCCGTAACGGCCGATGTGCCATTCGCCGATCTGCCAAAGCAAGTCCGCGAAGCTTTCTTTCAGGGTGTCGAAGGCCAGCTCACCTTTCGTCAAGGCTCTTACACTTACGAAAGCGAATGGAAGGGCGCGATTGGTTGGCTCACAGAGCGGATGACGAATGCGCCCGCCGAGAAGGTTCAGCTTGCGCTCGAAGAACTCGTCTCGCCTGTCGAATGTCCCGAATGCAGGGGGCGACGCTTGCAGCCTGAATCTCTCGCCGTACGCATCGGTGGTCTCGGGATTGCAGATTACACCGCGCTTACGATTGAAGAATCGGTCGCGGCCTTTGATAAGCTTCGCCTCAATAAACGCGAAGAGCAGATCGCCGGACTCGTCTTGCGAGAGATACGCAATCGCCTGCGCTTTCTTGAAACGGTCGGCCTTGGCTACATCACGCTCGAGCGTGCATCGGCAACGCTCTCAGGCGGCGAAGGTCAACGCATCCGTCTCGCCACGCAGATCGGCTCGCAGTTGCGCGGCGTGCTCTATGTTCTCGACGAGCCTTCGATCGGCCTGCACCCGCGCGATAACCAGAAACTACTTGAGACGCTCGCCGCACTTCGTGATTTGGGAAACACTGTGCTCGTCGTCGAGCACGACGAAGAGACGATTCGTCGCGCCGACTACGTTGTCGACCTCGGCCCGGCGGCGGGCGCTCATGGCGGCGAAATCGTCGCCGCCGGCACGCCCGAAG
>CBDUCU010000636.1:0-2384 GCA_965365725.1 uncultured bacterium
GGGCGGGCGGCTTCAGCCATACGCGGACGGTCGTTTTGCGCCCACACGTTTGGCGTAAACACGAGCAATCCTATCAATACCGACAGCGAAAATTTGTGCATCTCAGCTCCTTAAAAATAGGGCAGGCATCGCGTGCCTGTCCTTTTATCAATCCCATTTCTCTTATCAATCAACGCGGGGAGTGCTTAGGCTTCGAGTCAAGCGACGGGCGCAGTATGCTCGTCCTACTTCGCGCGAACCGAGTAGCGGCTGAGCGCAAGCGGCAGAGCGCGAACAAGCGAGGGGGCGGGTGTGCCCGCATTCAAAAGCTCGCTCGCCGTGCGTCCGTAGTAAGCGCGGTTGAGGTCGTTGTCGGGCGTAATAGCAACGCCCTTGAGGGACGCGCCGATAAACACACCCTTGCTGCGCGAATATGAAAGGATGCCTGCGTCGAGCGTCGGGTTGGTCGAGGCCGAAAGCGTGCGACCGACGGGGCCGGCGGCAACGCTTGCTTCGCCGCCAATCTCAAACTTATCTTCAAGCAGACCTTTCAATCCACCTTCATTCATGATGAGCAGAACATAATCGGTCTTTGCACCGCCGATCTGCGCGCCGAAGCTTCCGCCGCTCACATTGTAGAAGGCGGGCGCGCTCCAACCGCGCGCCGTGCGACGCACAACTACGCCCTGCCCTTTGCGTCCGCCGACGATAAATGCCGCCTTCAACACGCCGGGAAAGACCGCGATGGCCTCCGCATCCCCAAGCAACTCTTTCGGGATGGCCTTGTCCTTAGCGCGCATGATCTCCGTGAAGACCTGCGCGGCCTTTTTTGCGTGGCGTGAGGCATCCTGTGTTCGTCGCGGTGTGTGTTTGGCGCTACGTCGCTGCGCCTGTGCCGCAGGCACAGTGGCAAGCAGGACGAAGACAATCATTACGATAAACGTAAAAGCTTTTTTCATCTTTGCAGACCTCATTGATTTTTAGAATAGTGCTCGATGATTCGCTCGCGTATCTCGGCGGGCGCAAGCTTCAGCTCTTTCTCCATCCTGTAAGCGACCAGCGCCTCTTCGACGCAGACGGCGCAGTTCGATGCGTGGTTGTCCACAAAACAACTATGCAGGCTCTTGTGTCCGTATCCCCGGTCGCAATGGCAATAGCATGGAAGCTGTGCGATGGTTTCGGGGATTTCGCGCACGGCCTCGTAAGCCTTGCGCGTCATCCCGGTAAAGCTTTCAGGCGCGAGCGTGGCGGGCAGATTTTTCGGGTCAGTCTCAAACGCGGGGATGCGTGAATTGTCCGCCGCATGATCGTGGCCGTGATGGTCGTCCGGTTTTTGTTTCTGTAAATCCGCTTGACGATGAGAAGCGACAGGCTCGACCGCCTGTTTAGGCTTCTGAGCTTTGTCGCCTTCAGCCCCCGTACAGCCAGCCATGACGAGAGACGCGGCTAAAAGAATCAGCTTGAAATTATTCAACGTATCACCTCGCCCGCGATTATAAAGCAGAAGGGCGAGAACTTTTAATGCAACGGACGCATGAGCAACCCGAAAAAGAATTAACTCTCGACGACGAGCTTGCCGCGCACCATGTTCATCCCACAGTTAAAGGTAAACGTGCCTTCGTGCTCGGGCATAAGTCTCACAATCGTCGTCTTGAAAGCCGGAAGTTTTCTACTCACATTGAAGTCGCCAAAAACTACATCTTCCGTGCAGGAAGAAGTTTCGTCGCGGTAGAACTCAATCTCGACCGGCACTCCTTTTTTTACGACAACGGTGTCGGGCGTGTAGCCGCCTTTGACCGTAATTCGCGCGCGCTGCACCCCACTTGCTTCAACCGATGCGGCTTCACTTCTGCCCTCGCTAAAGAAAAAGAACCAGACGACAAGAGCGACGAGCATAATGCCGCCGACTAAAACAAAGAGCTCCGGTGTATCCATCTCTATTTCCCCTTTCCGCTCGCGCCGTGTTTGAACCGACGCAGGCGCAAGCTGTTTGTCACGACCGAAACGGATGAAAAGGCCATCGCCGCGCTCGCATAGATGGGTGCGAGCATCCAGCCCGTGAGCGGATAGAAAAGCCCCGCCGCAAGCGGGATGCCGAGCACGTTGTAGAAGAAAGCCCAAAATAGATTTTGACGGATGACGCGCATCGTCTGTTTTGAGAGCAACACAGCCGACGCGACTCCGCGCAGACTTCCACGGACGAGCGTTATATCAGCCGCCTCGATGGCAACGTCCGTGCCTGTGCCGACGGCGATGCCGATGTCTGCCTGTGCGAGCGCGGGCGCGTCGTTGATGCCGTCGCCGACCATCGCCACGACCTTGCCCTCTGATTGCAGACGCTTGATCTCCTCTGCCTTGCCTTCGGGCAACACTTCGGCAAGCACACGCGTCACGCCTGCTGCGCG
>CBDUCU010000637.1:0-2379 GCA_965365725.1 uncultured bacterium
AGGACTCTCTGCCGGTCGTGCGCGCCGACGAGAACGGGCGCTTCTTTCTCGATGGGCTTGCGCCGGGCGAGCACAAGCTGTTTGCCTCGAAAAAAGAGGACGGCTATCCACCGGCTGATTATGCATTTTTTATCGAGGGCGAGAAGAATCTGCCGCGCGTCACGGTCTTTAACCAGCGCGTCACAGAGGGCGTAGTGATCCGCATGGGGCCAAAGGCGGCGCGCCTTGTCGCACGCGTCGTCGATGCCGAAACAGGCAATCCGATTGAAGGGGTCGAGATTGTTTTGGCGCGCGCAGACAATGCGGAAATCTATCTCTCGTTTGGAGTCAACCCGGAGACGGGCGGGTTTGATCAGCTGATCCCGCCGATGGCGCTCACTCTGACGGCCACCGCTCCCGGCTACAAAGAATGGCATTACGGTGAGGAAGGATCAAAGACAAACGCGCAGGTCTTAAAGCTCGCGCCCGGCTCGATCCAAGAGCTAAGTATTTATCTGCGCCGCAACTCGACACCGTCCAACGTCAAACAATAAGCAAATCAATAAACGACTCGCAAAGGCAAACAACGACCGCGAGCGCCCGGCTTGAGGCACAGGCAGAGAAGCCTGTGCCTCAAGCTTTTTTAAGACGATCACTGCGACAGCCCCTGCCGGTGGTGGTTAAATCCATTCATCTTCCATCTTGCAACTTTAGAAGCGAAAGATTGTGTCGAGTTGCAAACGTGTAGTCGGACGATTGAGCGAGCCGACGGGCGTTGCGGCAAAGGGGCCGAGCAGATTGTTGAGCCTTTCGGAGACGTAGCCGGTCAGCGAAAGCACGACGCGCGGGTCGGCGGCGTAAGCGACCGAGAAGCGATGCGCGCGCATGTCGGATTGGAAATTAAAGTCGCTGAAGTTAAAGGGCGTGAGCACAGCGTCCTTCTCAAGATAAACGAAGGTGTAATTGAAGAGATATTCGCCGCGCTGTTGCGTGCGCCCGACCTGGAATTCAGCCCAGAGACCTGTGTCTTCATCATTTGGTACGACGCGATTTGCGCCGCCCGCGCCCGCGAGCACAACGTCGTGCGCCTGCGTGTTTTTGACGAAATCAAAGAGCAGCATGACGGGCCAGCGTTTGCTGCGCGTATAGTCGAAGCGCGCGATGAGATCTACCAGATTGAAGCCTGATGAGAGCCGACCGTCTCGGTTGACGGCGTTGTTTGAAGCGATTGAGAGACCGAGATTGGCGTTGCCTGAAACAAGCTGGTCGCGCGCGATGGTGGCAAAGCCCGTGACGGTTTGCGCAGGAGCATTTGAGGTGGCAGGCAGAGTGATTGTGACGGGCACTTGCACGTTGGGGCCAAAGACCTGTGCGGGCGTGATGAACTGCGTGCCGGAGAAATAGAGGTCGGCTGCCGAAACGGTCAGGCCGAAGTTCTTCGTCGGCTCGAAACGCGCGCGCATTTGTCCGCCGTAGAGCGCGAGATCGCGCCCCGCACGACGAGACTGCGCGAGATCGACGCGTCCGTCTGCACCTAGAACAAAGGCTGAATTGCGTTCGAGAAAAGGAAGCTGCCACGCGACAAACGAGACGTTCTTGAGCGAAGACTTTTTGAAGCTGCGCGTATAGCTCTGGTTGAATCCTTCGACCATCAGGTCGTTGTCAACGGTCATCTCGGTGCGCACCCATGGCGGGTCGAACTTTCCGGCCTGCACCTGAAAGCCCGGCGCAAACGAAGGCTTGTAGGAGATGTAGGCTTGATCGAGTGCGAAAGGCTTGCGCGAGAAGAAATCTGTAAAGGTCTGATTGGTCGAGATAACGTCGGGCGTGTTGCCGGTCGCTAGCCGCAAACCCCAGTCAAACTCCTTTGTAATCTGCCCGCGTACGGCAAAACGCGCGCGGATGCGAAACCTCTGGCGCGAGGAGAGCGGGTTGCCGAGCGCAGATGGGTTGTCGGGATTTGGCAGAGAGTTTTGCTGCCCGTAGATCGATTCGTAACGGAGCCGAAAATCGCCGCTAAACGAGAGCGAGCCGAGTTGCCGCGCAAGCGTTTCGCTCGTTTTCTTGACCTGCTCTTCGGCGCGGCTAAGACGCTCTTCCAAAGGTTTGTCGCTCGGTGCGGCGGCGGCGGGATTCTGCGCAACGTCGGCCTCGTCACCCTTGCGATAAAGCGCGCCGTTGAAGGCAACAGAGCGTGCGTTTGAGTTTGGCTGCGCTTGCGACGGCTCGACGCGCTCGACGCGCGCGCGCAGGTCTTCAACTGTGCGCGTCTGCTCGTCGAGTTTAGCGCGCAGGCGTTCGATCTCTTCGCGCTGCTCGCGCAATAGACGCAGGATTTCGTCAATGCCGTCCGACTTGTTGGCGCTTGCGCCTTCGGCGGGCGCATGAGGTTTGTCGTTC
>CBDUCU010000638.1:0-2377 GCA_965365725.1 uncultured bacterium
GCCGCCGTTGGCAACGGTGACGGCCGCCACGGAGAGCGCACGGTGCGCGCCTGCGGTGGAGGGGTCAACCCGCATCCTTCTCGGACGCCCTTGCTGCACACCGGGGTGCTCACGAAGATTGCTCGACGCAGGCGAGCCAATTGTCAGACTCGCGTGCCATGCTCCTCGTGAATGGACGCCAGTTCCGCAATGACCCTGCTCGATGTGCCGGCGTCCGCCGTTGTGTCAGCGTCGGCCGTCGCGCTTGAGGGTTGCCGCCGATCTTTGCCAACGCCCAATGCCGCAGCGTCGTCTTCGTTTCCAAAATAGCGCGTTGGCGCGTTGCCAGCGTTACGAACAAAGATCAAATATTGATCGTTGTCGCCGGGATGTTTGATAACCTCTTCGACAGCATCCTTATCAATCTCGATGCCGGTTGAGAGTGTGAATTTTTCAGCCACGATCTAATTCCTCCAAATCTTTGTATTAGACCGCGCCGATTTTCAGCGCGGTCTAATTGTTGCCCTTCTATGGCTCGATAACTGCGAGACGTTTTGTTATCAAGCACACTGTAATTTCAACGTCTGCAGGCATGTCGAGCGAAGGCGCAAGCGGCTCAATCAGAATTGAGAAATCCCGCCCGCCTTCGAGCACTTTAGGAAAGTCGAGGATGTTGATATATCCAGCCGGTGAAGAGTTGTTAATGATTCCCTCTTCCGTGTCGCCGCCAAAGCTGGCCTGTGCGCCGAATCTTGTCGGGAACATAAAGAGCAAGCCAGATTCTTGCGGACGCTCGCCACGATAGAACGTGAGCTTTGTTTGACGACGCAACACACGATGCAGAAGCGAAGCACTATACGTATTCACAGCTTTCGCGGTCGGCGCAGGATTCGACACAAGCCCGGCAGCATCAGCCGTAGCCAGCCGCGCCGTCTGCTCCATAAAGACTTCGATGCCGTGAATGATGACGGTTGAACCGTGCTCAAACTCGCCACCTTTTTGCATGTTGCAATCAAAATCAGTCTTTGTAATCGCAGCAGCCGTGTTAGCAACTTCTGCCCGTCCTTCACGACCAATGGTAAACAATCGCACCTTTTGCGCTGAGGTCCATGCCGTACCAGCAGCTAAACGCAACGTGTCGTAATAGACCTGTGTGCGACCGTTCAGGATGCGCCCTTCGATCTCCATGAACTGCGCGATGGGCATACGCGCAATCTCTTCGAGCGTGTAGTGTTTAATGCCGCCGAAAGGCTGTTGCGCGGTTGGCGGCGTGGCTACCTGTACAATTTGCTCTGACATAAAAATTCTCCTGTTTGCCTTGATTGAAATGTTGCCAAAAGTAGGCGCGTCCTACCTCACCGAGCGCAAGCTGCCCATTGGCACATAGCTGCCCATTCCCGGCGTGAGGCCGGGAATGGTTGGCAGATAGCTCTGCACCTTCGACACAACGCCAAGCTTGTTAAAGCTGTCATAAACGGGCATTGCGACGGCTCCGGCTGTAGCCGCAGCTTTGTACGCTCTCGGCGTAAGACGGTTGACACCGTAGGCAAGGCCGAACTTGACCCCCGTGCGCAGCCAAGATCCCTGTTGACCGACATTGAGAATTTGCGCGCCGAGCTGGACTGCGAGCAGGCCTAAGCCGACTGCAACAAGATCGATTGGGCCAAACTGACCAATTTGCAGTTTGCTCAAAAGCGGGTTGCGGCGACCACGATGCCCCCCGCGCGTGTTGCCGCCGCGCTTTTTGTTTTCGACCGCGCCCTCAGCCTTGTTTTGACGAACAAGAGCAGTTGAAGCGGCACTTTTTGCGTTCTTTGTTTTTGACATATTCATTACCCTTTCACCCGGCAGGCCGAGAGGAAAAGTCGGGTTGTGGACTCTGCTTTTCCCTTCCGCATTCCGTTGTTTGCTTGCCATGATTTTTACTCCCGCCGCACATAAGCGGCTTTTGCTGATGCGCGGCCTTTCGTGCCGCTTCCGCCTTTCATATCAGGCCGTCAATTTATGATTCCTTCTCTGCGAACCTCGCACGCTTGACCGATCAGCGCGAGCCTTCCGTTTTGTAAGACAAGGGAAGGGCGTTTGCCCGTCTCTTCGCCCAAGTAATGATAAAAATTGATTTGTTTGTTATGGCCGTATAAATGCGGCTTTGCCGTCGTGTACCCCACCTCCAAAACTTCGCCAAAGTTATATGCTTTTCCCTGCTGTGCGCCGTTCGGCATCGCATACGGTTGTGACAATCCGATGTATAACTTTTGCCGAGTCCCGCCCCCAGACGCACACAACACCGCAGGGTTATTCTTAAATTCAATCGTGTTTCCGTTGGCGAGCCGCAAATAGTCGAGTCTGCCGAGCTGCGCTAGGTCGCGCGGCGCACCGGCTGGCGTAAAGTATTCGC
>CBDUCU010000639.1:0-2376 GCA_965365725.1 uncultured bacterium
CCTCGGCGTTATTCGCATGCCAGATATTTACTGCCGCCTGCACGCCTCCGGCAAGCGATAGAGTGACGAAGACGGCGCGCTTGGGATTAGCGCGCGCCCAGTCAAACGCGCGCGTTACGCCTTTGGTAGTCGCCGATGTAATGCGCGTAGCGCGCGCGCCCGCGCCATAGACGCGCGAGGCGCGCTCGTAATAACGTTTCGCACCGCCCAACACTTCGTTGGCGTGCTCGCCTGCACTCTTGCCCGCAAACTTAAAAGAGTCGCCCGCTTCACGCGCTTTCTTTGCCGCATCTTCCGCAGCACGACGCGCGCGCTCGCTCACCTCTTTGGCGCGCTCACGCACTTCGTCGGCGCGCTCGCCCAACTCAAAATCCTCCGTCAAACGTTCGGCCTCGGCGCGTGCCCGTGCTGCTTCGCCCGCGACCTTCTCCGCGCCTTTTCGAGCCGCATCGCTCGCGGCCTTGGCGCCGCCCTCGACGCGTTCACGGATATTGTACTTCTCGTCCAACTCGCGCGCCTTGCGCCGTGCAGCCTCGCGCCACTCGTCTAGCTTGTCTCGATGATCGGACATTTTTTACCTCATTAGAAATTCAGTAGTCAGAAAACAGAAGTCAGAATGTAAGGCCGTCAGGTTTTTTCTGCTTCTGACCTCCGACTACTCTCTTCTGAATTCTTCCAACTATGATACGCCCACAACCGGGGCTGGGTTCGGGTTGGGTGTACCAGGTGGACGACACACGCGGTTGCGCCCCTGCCGTTTGGCTTCATAGAGCGCTTGATCAGCGGCGGCAAACAGTTCGCGCTCATCGCGTGCGCAGGTTGGAAATTCAGCGATGCCAAAGCTCGCCGTGACGCTACCGACAATTGGAATTTGCAGCAACTCGACGGCGCTATGCAGACGCTCTGCTGCTTCAAGCCCGCGCGCGAAATCCGTCTCCGGCATGAGCACGGCCATCTCGTCGCCGCCGATGCGCGCTGCCGTGTCGATGCCGCGCGTCCCCGATTGCAAAACGTTGGCGAGCGCACGCAACGCCTCGTCTCCGGCATCGTGTCCGTGCGTGTCGTTGACCGTCTTGAAATCATCTAGGTCGACCAGCAACAGACAGAAGCGATGCTCGTAGCGCTGGCTGCGTGCCACTTCGCGCGCAAGCTGTCGCTCGAAACGACGACGGTTGGCAAGGCCCGTCAGGTGGTCTGTAAAAGCTGCTTCCTCACAACTGTCAAGATAGTTCTTAAATTCGAGAAGCGTCCGGACGCGTGCAAGCAGTTGCGGAAGATCGGTCGGGTCTGTGAAGTATCCGAGCGCGCCGATCTCGTTGCCAAGTCGTACGTCCTCCGCCTCCTGACGCGCGGCTGATTGAATGATAATCGGGATAAAACGCGTCAGAGGATTTTCGCGCACGCGTCGAGCCATGTCGTAACCATCCATCCGGGGCATCATTACGTCTGTAATGATGAGGTCTGGCTGGAGCGCGCACACGGCTTCAAGACCGGCCTGGCCGTCTGCGGCTGTATGCACGCTGTAGCCCTCTCTTTCGAGCGCGAAGGCCAGCAGATGACGTTTGTCGGGTTCGTCATCGACGACTAATACGTTGAACTTACCTACCATAAAAAACCTTCAAAACTCTCTTCATTCGTCCATGCAAACCACCAGAAAACAGCCCTTGCAAGCCCAAACGCTTCGTGCTAGAGTGCGTTCTTAACAAGGCTGAAGGGACGCATGCGTTCGTTCGAAAGCTAAATTGCTTAACCTCATCGAACGCATTCGGTACTTTGAATTAAGATACCTCGTACTGCTAAAAGCGGTTTCCGCGCTTATCATTAAATTTCACCCAGATTGAACGAGTCCGCAGAGATTCGCGGGGTCAAATTTCTCATTTTTGTGCGCCGAACCCGCCTGCCTACGTTTACTAGTTCCCGGTCAACTTAGAGTTTACGAGGAACCCCCCGATCATGTCACACCATCGACGCATTCACGATATGACCGCCGAAGACCGTGCGGAGATTCTCCGAGTCTCCGAACTCGGCCCCGCGCTTAAACCCGATCTACTTTCTCGCTTGGCCGATGCATCCTCAGCAATCGATTATCGCCGTCGCCGTTTTATCTATCGTTACGGCGATGCAGCCGACTTGCTCTACGTAATTGCTCGCGGACGCGTCAAAATTTGTCGTATCGACGAGACGACGGCGCGCGAAGCCGTTATCGATCTGCTTGAAGCCGGCTCGTTTTTTGGCGAATCGGCTCTTTACGGCACAGGCGCACGCGAAAAAAGCGCTGTTGCCTACGAGAACGTACGCCTGTTACGCATTCCTGTCGGGGAATTCAGGGATGTCATGGCGGGGGATCGCAGGCTTTATGATTGCACCTTCCGGCTG
>CBDUCU010000640.1:0-2371 GCA_965365725.1 uncultured bacterium
GCCGTCTTAGAAAAGTATGAAGAGTTGAGCTGGCCCGCAGATGTTTATCTCGAAGGCGGCGACCAGTATCGCGGGTGGTTCAATTCAAGCTTGATGGTCGGGTTGGCCGTCCACGACCGCGCGCCTTATCGAACGGTCGTCACGCACGGCTGGGTCGTTGACGGGCAAGGCAAGGCGATGCACAAGTCTGCGGGCAACGCCGTCTATCCCGATCAAGTCATCAAACAATCGGGCGCTGAGATCGTGCGTCTGTGGTCGGCCTCAAGCGATTACCACGAAGACATGCGCTGCTCGGATGAAATCCTTCAGCGCGTCTCAGACGGCTATCGAAAGATTCGCAACACGGCGCGTTTTGCTCTCGGCAATCTTTATCAGTTTGAGCCCGGGCGCGATGCGTTGGCGAATCAAGAGATGTTGGAGATAGACCGTTGGGCGCTTGCCGAGTTGGATGCGTTGACCGGGCGCGTGCTCAAGGGTTTTGAGACCTTTGAGTTTCACACGGTCTATCATGCGCTCTACAACTTTTGCACGGTCACTTTGTCGGCTCGTTATTTCGACATCATCAAGGATCGACTCTACACGGCTGCGCCGCGCTCGCACGCGCGCCGCTCGGCGCAGACGGCGCTTTACCAAATCGCCGATTCGCTGGCGCGTCTGCTTGCGCCTTTGCTTGTTTTTACGGCTGATGAGATTTGGG
This sequence comes from uncultured bacterium, assembly GCA_965365725.1. Classification (GTDB taxonomy): domain Bacteria; phylum Acidobacteriota; class Blastocatellia; order Pyrinomonadales; family Pyrinomonadaceae; genus DASQDT01. The sequence goes on from CBDUCU010000640.1 coordinate 698, forward strand.
AAAACCTGCCGGTGGATGAGGGCCGCCCGCCGTCGGTTCATCTCGCCGAATTTCCAAAAGCGGCGGGCGAAGCGGACGCAGAACTCTCTGCACGTTGGGCGCGACTCTTTGAGGTTCGAGAGATGGTTTTGCCAAAGCTCGAAGAGGCGCGCGTCGCAAAGTTGATTGGCAGTTCTCTTGAAGCGCGCGTCACAATCTCGGCGGGTAAAGACAAAGAGTTGCGCGACGTTCTCGCAAGCTACAAGGATGAGTTGCGCTATCTGTTCATCGTCTCCGAAGTTGAGATCGAAGAGAGTGATGAAGAAGCGCTGTCGGTTCGCGTGGAGCGTGCGCGCGGTGAAAAATGCGAGCGTTGCTGGAGCTATTCGGTGCGCGTCGGCGAATCCGTGCGCTACCCGACGGCCTGCGAGCGCTGCGTCGAAGCGTTGACGGAGATTGAGCGCGAGGGAGAAACGGCGTGATGCGGCGGTCGAGCAAAGGTTTCGGCTGGCGTGCGGCCTATCTCTTCGCCGCGCTCGGCATCTATTTGGCCGACCAGGCATCGAAGGCCTGGGCCGTGCGCCGTCTGCGTCTAGGCGATACGATCACCGTCGTCGAACGCTTTCTTTATTTCGATTACGCGACCAACACAGGCATCGCCTTCGGGCAGTTGCAGGAAGGCGGTGATTTTACGCGCTGGATGCTTGTTGCGCTGGCCGCTGCCGCAACCGTCGCCGTGATTGTCTATTTCCTTCGCACGCCGCGCACGGACGACCGCGTGCTCGGCGCGTGCGCGCTTCTGCTTGCAGGCATCGCAGGCAATCTCACCGACCGCGTCCGTCTAGGCCACGTCATTGACTTTATCGAAGTACACATCGGCTCTTATCAATGGCCAACCTTTAACATCGCCGATGCGAGCATCTGCGCAGGGGCTTTCCTGCTCGCGCTCGACATCATTACAGAAGGCAAAAGGCAAAAGGTAAAAGGCAAAAGTGAAGAAGAGGCGGAGAGCGCCGTACAGTGACGAAGGGTTCTATTTTTGCCTTTTACCTTTTGCCTTGAATCAAGATGTATCCAGAACTTTTTCACATCGGCAATTTTCCCGTCAACACCTACGGCGTGCTTTTGGCAATCGCTTTTCTCGTCGCGCTCTTTCTCGCATCGCGTCTGGGCGAGCGCGATGGACTCAGGCGCGAGCGCATCTATGATCTCGGATTGTGGATGCTGATAGCGGGACTTTTGGGGTCGAAGCTTCTGATGATGTTGGTCGAGCCGGAATACGGGGCGCATCCTTCGCGTCTTTTGTCGCTCGATTTTTTGCGTTCGGGCGGCGTGTGGTACGGGGGCTTTTTGGGCGGAGTGACGGCGGGTTATTTTCTGATGCGTCGTTGGAATCTTCCATTCTGGAAGACGGCAGACGCTTTTGTGCCGGGCGTTGCGCTCGGGCAATCAATCGGGCGACAGGGTTGTTTTGCCGCCGGTTGCTGCTGGGGCAAGCCGACGCTTCAGGCCTGGGGAGTTCATTTCACTGAACGAGGTCATGAGGTGACGGGCGTGCCGACGACGGTCGCGCAGCTCAACCCGTCTGATCAGGCAACATGGGCCGAACGTCTGGGCGGCCTCGATGCTCCCGTCCATCTCCATCCGACGCAGCTTTATGAATCGATCACGATGCTTGTAGTTTTCGGCATTCTG
>CBDUCU010000641.1:0-2364 GCA_965365725.1 uncultured bacterium
CGAGGACGTATTGTGGCGCCGCACCAAGCTCGGCCTGCACATGGCGCCCGAGGCGCAGGCGGCGCTGCGCGCGCGGATGGGGGAGGCGACCGGCGCGGTCCTGCCCTGAACAGGGCTTTGGCGGCGGGCGCGCCCATTGTCGGACTCTTCGGCCCGACCGAATGGTGGCGCAACGGCAGCCCGCGCACCGAAGACGTTTGCGTCGAGCGCGACGATATCGACTGCCGCGAGAATTGTCACCGACGCTCGTGCTCGAAATGGATATGTATGGATATTGAGGTCGAGAGGGTTTTGAGCGCGGTCGTTGAAAGAATTGAAAGAGCGCGCGCGCAGGTGGTGGCGAACAAAGCGGAGGTGGGCGCTGGTGCGTAGAGGCGGCACGTGGATGCAGCGTTGGCGCGTGCCGCTCGGTTTTCTTTGCGCCGCGCTCTTTTTTATTCTCGCCGAGCCGCGCGCTTTGACGCTCGTCATTGGCGGAGTGATTGCAGTCGCAGGACTTCTTTTGCGCGCCTGGTCGGCAGGACACATCAGAAAAAACGCAGAGCTGGCCGTCTCCGGCCCTTACGCTTACACGCGTAATCCGCTTTATCTGGGAAGCTTTTTCATCGGGTTAGGATTTACGGTGGCGGCGGGCCGTCCATTGCTTCTGGGTGCTCTCTTTGCCGCGCTTTTCCTGGGCATCTATCTACCCGTGATGCGCGTCGAAGCTGCGACGCTCGGCGGGCTTTTTGGTGACGATTACGAACGATACGCGCAAGCCGTCCCGCTATTTTTTCCGCGTCTTACGCCTTATCGCGCGCAGGGGCGAGAGCCGATAGGGTTTGATTCGTCGCTTTACATGCGATATCGCGAGTATCGCGCCGCGCTCGGTCTTGTCGTCGCCTGGTGCGCTTTGGCTTTAAGAGAATTTGGCGTGCTTGTCGTCAAAGCCGTGCTTGTCAAATTTGGCTGGTGAGTTTCGCGTTTTCTGAAGATGTACAAAAGCATTAGATTTATTGTCGCGCTCGCCTTTATGTTCGCTTTAGCGTCTTTATCGACGCTTGCTTCGGGCGACGAAGACGGGCGCAAGAATGCGGCGCATCCGTTTGAGCCTGCCGAACACCTCGTCTATGAAGGTGAATTTTCAAAATTTCTTTTGCGCGGCATCAAGATCGCTGAATTCAGCTTTACTTCGACGCATGACAACCTAAAAGACGGCGCACCAAACTCTTCTTCCGAAAGCACGCATCTGGCGCTCGTCGGCGATGTAAAATCTGAAGGCTGGTTTCATAAGCTCTTTAATCTCGAGTTCCATTTTCGTCTCGAAACGCTCGTCGAGCGCGACACTTTCTCCGTTCTTAAATCGACAAAACTAGACGAACAGGGCAAACGCATTCGCACAAGCGAGGCTGTCTTTGACCACAAGGCCAAGCAGGTTCAATGGACTGAAATCAACCCGAAAGACCCGCAGGCCAGTCCACGCGTTGTCAACTCTCCGCTCGAAGGTCATGTCCACGACATCATGTCGGCCATCTATTTTCTCCGCACACAGCCGCTTGAACCGGGCAAGCGTTTTGAGATTTCTTTGAGCGATTCGGGGCAAGTCTATCCCGTGCCGATTACGGTCGTCGCCGAACCGAAACGGATGAAGACTGTGCTGGGCAAAGTCCCGGTCGTGCGTCTGGACGTTGAGCTGTTTGGCGAAGCGCGCGCCGTCGAGGGCGATGGACGGATGTCAATCTGGATGACGACTGACGCACGCCGCATCCCCGTGCGCGGTCGTGTCTCAACCGACCTCGGCACAATCGACATCAAGCTCAAGAAATATTCCAACGACCTCAAGCCAGCCACACAAAAATAACGCCGCCTTTTGCTTGCGTGCGAGCAATAGCGATAGCTGCGCTCACGGCAATAGATGTGAATCGCTTTAGCACAATTCACTGTCTTGATGTTTCGGGCAATGAAGGGTAAGGTTTTCGTCGAATCAGCCTGCACGTTTTTATCGAGTCTCTTTTCGGAGCCTGCTTTCTGAGATGACGAAAGCCCTGATCGTTCACGGCCACTTTTATCAACCGCCGCGCGAAAATCCCTGGACTAATGAGATAGGCCGCGAGCCGGGGGCGCACCCTTTTCGCAACTGGAACGAACGCATCCATTTTGAGTGTTACCGCCCGAACGCTTTTGCACGCATCGTCGATTCAAGCGGGCGCGTTGCCCGCATCGTCAACAACTACGCAAACATCAGCTTCAACTTCGGCCCGACGCTGCTCTCCTGGATTGAGCACGAACAGCCGCATACCTACCGCCGCATCATCGAGGCCGACCGTGAGAGCGCAGGTGCGCGACGCGGACACGGCAACGCCATCGCGCAGAGCTATCATCATT
>CBDUCU010000642.1:0-2361 GCA_965365725.1 uncultured bacterium
TTCAGGCAAAACACGCTTTACGTCTCCGACGAGCGAAACGGCAAAATCGTGAACAAGCGTCAAATGCGCGACAAGTCGAGGCGGCGCGTTAACGGTTTGGCAAAGAACTTCGACTTGTTTCGGCAAAGAGCGCATTCTCTAATCTAAAGGAAGCCGTCGAAAGCCCGGCATCAACCCGCGCCCCTCAACAAGTTGCATGAGAGGCTCCGTGATGAGGCGTCGGGTGCCTGCCGTTGTCAGATGCAGTGCGATTTATCAGCAACGCTGCTGATTATTTGCCGGATCGCATCGATTATCAACTCGGGCTCATCGATCTGAATGTAATGGCCGCTCTTATTTGTGATGACATGCTTGGCATTCGGTATAGTTCTCAACCATTCATTATGAAGACTCAGCCAGAGTCGTTTCGTCTCCGGAGTTTTGTCCGGCTCGTCGGCCATTCCCGTCAGCAACACGACCGGGACGTTCGATAAAGGGACGGCCGCCCGCGCTTGCCCCAAAGCTACGTCGAGAGAGGCCCACTCATCCCTCCTGCCTTCAGAAGCCCCCCTCACATAATCTTGTTTCTTCTCTTCAAATTTTTGCCGCTCTTCAGGAGATTGGGTCGTCTTGAGACGTTCAAAAAAGTCTTCGGGAGTGGAATCCACGAACACCATGCCGGCGACTTCATCAGGATACATTTTTGCGAACACCCGAATGTATAAACCGCCCGCCGAATGACCGACCAGAACAAATGGCGGCGCAATCCCGGCATTTTTCAGAGCGGTATGTAATTCGGTGGCTATCTGCTGTGCAGTGCGCGGCTTCGGACCCGCTTCCGATCGCCCCAGCCCGGCGCGGTCATAGGCGACTACTCGGGAGAACTTAGCCACCTCCGGCTGCACCTTCGACCAAGGGTCGGATGTATCTCCTAGCCCGGACTCCAAGACGACTGTAGGGGCGCCTCTGCCGGCGACGAGCATGTAAAGGCGGTGTCCGCCCGCATCAACCTTCAGCGCCCCGTTAGACTGAACGTGAGGCGAAGGCGGCACGCAACCGAAGAGGCTTACAACCGCCACCAGCGCAACTAGCCGGCATGTATTAACACACTTTCTCATCACTTCAGTTGCATTGCACAAGAAAAAACGATTGAGATGACGTGGGGCGAAACCGCTGCCAAGCCCGCTTGAATTTAACACGCAACGTGATAAGAAAGTCGCTGTTTCGCCCTCACGTCCATTGATTTGTTGTGCGCGTCTTTGTTTTCAAAACGTCTGCCTTCGACGACAGTAAATCATAAACGTAACGATTCACCCAATAATGACGAAAGAAAAATTCGTCTTCATCTTGCAAGGTGCGCGACAAAGCCGCCGCGACTGCTGCAGAACGGCTAATGCCTTGCTCGCAGTGACAGACGATCAACTTTACTTCTGCAAGATGCTCACCGACAAAAGACAAGATTTGTTCGGCATCGGTTTCCGTTGCATAAACGTCAGTTGAGTTTGTAGCAAACTGTTCTGCAATGCGGCTCGGTTTAGCGATGTCGTGAAACTTCATTCGCAACGTCGCCCGCAAAAACGGCGATTCAACGAGCGCGGCTTCGGGCTGTTCTGGATCGGTTATAGAAACAACTAAATAAGGCGTTTCTGCCGCGAATGTCTCGACCTCAGCGCGACTCAAAACAAGGAATTCAAATCGTGTGCCGTTAAAGAATCGTTCGGATAAAGGCGTTGCGCTCAGAAACATTTTCGTATTGCCAAAAGGCTGGCGTTAATTTTACCACGAAGCGCACAACTATTTATTAACACCGGCGACCATTGATAATGCCGTGATAATGCGTGTTATCAACGGCGGCCTTATATTTTTTCGCCGGTTCGGACATGATTTTGTTGATCTTAATCAAAAGCGATTACATTATCAACAAAAATTAAATTCGCTCGCTCCCTAAAAGATATGCAGAATCCGAAGCTCCTCGATCGGGTGCGGAACCTGATTCGGATGCGCCACCTCAGTCATAAGACCGAACGCGCTTATGTTTATTACATCCGGCAATACAATTTCTTTCACGGAAAACGGCATCCGGCCGAAATGGGCGTCGGCGAGATACGTCAATATTTGACGCCTCTCGTCCTCGAGAAACAAGTCGCCGCCTCGACGCGGAACGTCGCCTTCAACGCGCTTTTGTTTCTTTAGCGATTTACGATTACGTCCTGCGGCACGAAAATTTCGTCAAAAGCCCGCTCGACGGGCGCTCAAGCGTTTGAAAGACGAAAAAAAAAGAAAGCCCCCGCGTTGACGAAGGCTTTCTTTTTCGGTTTGAGCCGAAGAGTTTTCGGTAATTAGATGCCGAGCACGTCGATCAGCTCCTGCACCGAGCCGGCC
>CBDUCU010000643.1:0-2355 GCA_965365725.1 uncultured bacterium
CCGCCGCATAATTGATAAAACCGTGCGGACTTGAAGGCGTCAGGCGAATGCCGAAAAGGGTCAGAAAACTGGAATGGCGTGCAAGAAAACGCGAGAGCCGTCCGTCACGAAATCTGTCAACCCAGGCGCCGCCGACGTTGCGTGCGACCCAATAGCCGACGGACGTACCGAGCAGGCTGCCGATAGTGGTTATCAAAGCCGAGATGTGTGGTGGGAAAAGAAGAGGCGTGATAAAAAGAAAGGCTGAGGCGGGAAGCGCAAAGGCCCATGCAACCGTCATCGCAACGACGATTGCGACCGCCGCATGTAAACCAAAACCCAATTCGCGCAAACGTTCGGGCGATTGCCAGATGCCGCTTTCGTAATAGACATAAAGCGCGATTGCGATAAGCGTGATGGTGATGGCCGTTCTCCACCACCTATTGCCCTCGCTGATCTTTTGCTCTGCAACCGACATGCGAATCTAAATTTTTCTCTTCCGTGTTAAGGCTCGATTGCCATCCTGAGGACGTTTGCCAACGGTTGCCGGCTGACCTTTCCGTCCGTCCCGATAATAACGATCTGGCCGCGCTCGACCGTCACCCGGCGCACCGTCTTCATGTCTCTTTCAAACGTCTCTCCGTCCTTTGTTACGATGACAAGTCGCGTGCTTGACGGTTCTGCATTTGTCTCGGTTTCATTTGCCGTATTTGTGGTTGCACTTGTTTCCGGCGCGGCCTCAGTTGTGCTCGACTCACTGTCACGGCTTGTTCGCGTTCTACTGCTTGATCTTCGTGCCGTGCTGCTCCTACCACTGCGCCCGCTCCTTGAATTTCTTCCGCGCGACGACTCAGAAGGTCGCGCCTCCTCGCTTTCGCCAGGTTCGGTTGTCCCGGTCGAAGGATTTTTCTCTTCGGTGGCGGCAGACTCGTTGCGGCTACTACCCGAAGTCGCAGGTCTGTTTCTACGTGAAGCCGGACGTGAACTATTTCGCGCGCCGCGCCCGCGTCGCGCTTCGGTTGAACTGGTTTCAGTCGAGGTCTTTTCTTCCGTGCGCGCGGTTTCGGGCGAAGGCTCAGGAGTTGGCTGCGCTGCCGCTTCTGTCGCGGGAACAGGGATACGCGCTCCTGTCGAAGAGGCGCGTCTTCCTTTTGTCTCTGCGGAAGCGGCTTCCTCCGATGCTGTCGGAGCGGCCTCGTTCTGCGCAAATGCTCCGCTTGCAGGAGCAAACGCGCCTTCAAACCTGATTCTGTAGCGCGCATCCGTCTCGGCATTGGCGCGTCCTTCGACGCGAAGGATAAGCGGCTCGCCTGTCCGAAGATAGACGCTCTTTTTGACAAAGTAGTTGGAAGAAGTCGGGAAAATCGTGATCTTGAGAAGCGGCCTCAGTGCGTTGGCGGTAAAGATGTCTATGTCGCCGTTTAATTCGCTGCTCTCAACCGTCACAAACAGGTCTCCCTCACGACCCGTCAGCGCATAGAAATGTCTCGTCAAACGCGCATCGCCGATATCGCGCGGAGCAATGCGTCCGCTCACCTCATCTGAGAAGATCGGCGTTGGACGGCTCACATCTGTCGACTGTGCGCGTGCAGCGACGCTTGCAAATAGAAGCGCTACCAGCGAGATGAATTTTAGAGATGTGATGTTAGTTGACGAAAACATGAAAGAGATCACCCGAACCTTACAAAAGCGAGTTTACCAACATCCCCGTCAAGTGACCAACAAAAGGGGACGTGGCAGGCGTTTGTCGAAATGCTTTCTTGATTGATTAAAGAGAATTGCAAAGGAAAAATAAAGGGGAAGCCTCCGGGTTTAAGGAAGCTTCCCCTCATGTTATCAATGCCGAAGGGGGGACTCGAACCCCCACGAGTTACCTCACACGCCCCTCAAACGTGCGCGTCTACCAGTTCCGCCACTTCGGCTTGAGTTGTCAAAAACAACGCTGTCAGATTAACAAAAACTCGCTCGCTTCGCCACTACACTCACTATTGTCAAAACTACTGCTGCGGACTTGTCGCAGGAGAGGCTGCGGGCGCTGCGTTTGCATTCGTATTGGTTGCAGCCGCAGGCGCGGATTGCGTGTTTTCGCCTGCGGGTTGCGCTGCTTCCGGTTGGGCCGGCGCGGAGGTTTGTGCGGGCGTGGCCGTCGGTGCAACATCGCCGGAGATGACGGAGCGATACCCGCCGACACCCATCGAAATCAGAAGCGCCGAGAGCATAAAAGATGCTGCGGCAATGATCGTGATTTTGGCAAGCAGCGTCTGCGTCCCGCGCGGGCCAAAGGCCGTGCTTGAAAAAGAGCTCGTAAAGAGCGCGCCCGCATCGGCCTTGCCCGGTTGTAGAAGCACAGTCAGAACGAGCACAATGCAGGCCAGA
>CBDUCU010000644.1:0-2353 GCA_965365725.1 uncultured bacterium
GAAGAAGACGAAGAGGTCGTGTTCCAATCAAACCCCGTAAAGTCAAAGCCTGGCGGCGTACGCCCCGCCCCGCCACTGCCGAAGCCCGGCCCGCCCGCACCTCGCGCCGCCGCATCGGCAAGGTTTTCCGAATACTGCCCGAAGCGGTCGTAGACCTTCCGCTTCTTCTCATCTGAGAGCACGTCGTGCGCCTCTGTGATGAGCTTGAAGCGTTCTTCGGCAGATTTGTCGCCGGGATTTACGTCCGGGTGATATTTGCGCGCCAGACGACGATAAGCCTTTTTGATCTCTTCAGGCTTCGCGTCGCGCTTCACGCCCAGAACTTTGTAGAAATCTTCTTTTGCCATTTGAAGCTGTCAGCCTTTAGCCGTTAGCTATTAGCCAAAGCAGGCAGGTGTGTGTCGAAACTCGAATGACTTCACGCCTGCCTGCTAAACGCTAACAGCTAAAAGCTATAAGCTTATTTCTTGTCGTCCACGTCAACGTACTCGGCATCGATGACGTTGTCTTCACCACCGGCAGTTTGCGAGCCGCCCGTCGAAGCTCCGGCGGCAGAAGCCTGATCGTCCGATCCGGTCGCGCCGCTCGTCGAAGCAGCGCCCTGATAGAGAGCTTCGGCGAGTTTGTGCGAAGCGGTCTGGAGCGCGTTGAAGGCGTTGTTCATCCGTTCCGCGCCGCCCTCTTCGAGAGCCTTTTTCGAGTCGGCCAAAGCCTCTTCGATCTGCGAGACGCTTGCCCCGTCGAGCTTCTCTTTGTTTTCGCTGAAGGTCTTTTCGACCTGATAGACGAGGCCGTCGAGACGGTTGCGCGCTTCGATCTCTTCGCGCTTCTTCACATCTTCGCCCGCATGGGCTTCGGCCTCGCGCATCATCTTGTCGATCTCTTCTTTCGAGAGACCAGATGAGGCCGTGATCGTGATCTTCTGCTCGCGGCCTGTGCCCAGGTCTTTAGCAGAGACATTGACGATGCCGTTTGCATCGATGTCAAAAGTCACTTCGACCTGCGGCATGCCGCGCGGTGCGGGCGGGATGCCGACCAGATGGAATTTGCCAAGCGTGCGGTTGTCTCCGGCCATCGGGCGCTCGCCCTGTAGAACGTGGACTTCGACGCTGGTTTGATTATCCGAAGCGGTCGAGAAGATTTCCGACTTGCGCGTCGGAATGGTCGTATTGCGCTCGATGAGTTTTGTGAAAACGCCGCCCAGCGTTTCTATCCCTAAGCTAAGCGGTGTCACGTCGAGCAGAAGGATGTCGGTCTTTTCGCCCGAGAGCACGCCCGCCTGCACGGCTGCGCCGACCGCCACCACTTCGTCAGGATTAACCGACTTGTTCGGCTCCTTGCCGAAGTGGTTTTTAACAAGCTCCTGCACCTTCGGGATGCGCGTCGAGCCGCCGACTAACACGACCTCGTCAATCTTGTTTGCATCAACGCCTGCATCCTTGATGGCCTGCTCGACCGGAGACATCAGACGCTTGAGGATCGGGTCGATCAACTGCTCGAAGCGTGCGCGCGTCAGTTTCAAAACGAGATGCTTCGGCCCAGATTGATCTGCCGTGATAAAGGGCAGGTTGATCTCTGTCTCCATCGTCGAAGAGAGTTCAATCTTCGCCTTTTCAGCCGCCTCTTTTAGACGCTGAAGCGCCATCTTGTCTTGCGAGAGATCAATGCCCTGATCGCGTTTGAACTCTTCGATGATCCACTTGATAAGAGCCTCGTCGATGTCGTCGCCGCCGAGGTGCGTGTCGCCGTTTGTGGATTTGACTTCGACCACGCCCTCGCCGACCTCGAGGATGGAAATATCGAAGGTGCCGCCGCCAAAGTCAAAAACTGCGATGGTCTCATCCTTCTTTTTGTCGAGGCCGTAGGCAAGTGCGGCAGCCGTCGGCTCGTTGACGATACGCATCACTTCGAGACCGGCGATGCGGCCGGCGTCTTTCGTCGCCTGACGCTGCGAGTCGTTAAAGTAGGCAGGGACGGTGATGACGGCCTTTTCGACTTTCTGGCCGAGATAGTCTTCAGCAGCCTGTTTGAGCTTTTGCAAGATCATCGCAGAGATTTCGGGTGGCGACCATTCTTTGCCGCCCGCTTCGACGCGCAGGTCGTTTCCGGAGGATTTCACCTTGTAGGGCACTTGCTTCATCTCTTCCGAGACCTCGTTGAAACGCCTGCCCATAAAACGTTTGATCGAATAGACCGTATTCTCAGGATTGGTGACGGCCTGACGTTTGGCGACCTGACCGACGAGGCGGTTTCCGTCCTTTGCAAAGGCGACGACGGAAGGCGTGGTGCGTCCGCCCTCGGAGTTTGTGATGACGGTCGGTTCGCCGCCCTCCATCACGGCCACAACCGAGTT
>CBDUCU010000645.1:0-2351 GCA_965365725.1 uncultured bacterium
GCCGCCGCGTCGAGAGCTGCAACCATGTCGAGGCGATAGACGACCGGCGCGATTCTTTCACGAAGGCAAGCTTCGGCCTGTCCTTCCCAGCACCCGCCAAACGAAAGTATGGGCTGCGCCAGATTTGCGCGCCGCAGCTCAATCCCTTCTTCCGGCGAAGACACGCCAAACCAATCCGCACCTTCCGCCGCCAGTCTTCGCGCACACTCGACCGCGCCGTGTCCGTAAGCATCGGCCTTGACGACGGCCATCATCCGCACGCCCTCGCGGACGCGTCTGCGCACAAGATGAAAGTTTGCGGCCAACGAATCAAGGTCAATCTCGGCCCATGTCGGGCGACGCGCGTTAAAGCTGGGCTGTTCGTTTGTCATCTTCTGCTGACTACATTGTGCTTCAATCTCTACATAAAAATAGACCGCCGGTCGAAGGCGGTTTGAAATTCCGACAGAATATTTGCTGACGAGAAACTATGCATCGATTCATTCGTGCCACATGTTCTCGAAGCGCGTGAACTCTTTAAGGAATGCGAGCTTGACAGTTCCGGTCGGCCCGTTGCGCTGCTTGGCGATGATAAATTCGGCCATCCCCGCATTCTCTTCCGTGCGGTTGTACTGTTCCTCGCGATAGATGAATCCAACCACGTCCGCATCCTGCTCAATCGCGCCGGATTCGCGCAGGTCGGCAAGCTGCGGTCTGTGATCTGTGCGCGCTTCGGGCGCACGCGAAAGCTGCGAGAGAGCAACGAGGGGAACATTGAGCTCTTTTGCCAAGCCCTTTAGTTCGCGCGAGATTTGCGAGACTTCTTGCTGGCGCGATTCCGAGCGACGAGATGAGCCGGACATAAGCTGCAGGTAATCGACGACCAATAGATCAAGACGCTTCTGCTCGGCGGCCAAACGACGCGCTTTAGCGCGCATTTCAAGCACAGAGATGCCCGGCGTATCGTCGATAAAAATCTTCGTGTCGGCAAGCGTCCCCAACGCTCCGGCAAGTCGCGCCCATTCCTCCCGATGCAGATAGCCGCCTCGGAAACGATGCGCATCGACGCGACCTTCCGAACAGAGCATCCTCATCACCAGAGACTCTTTCGACATCTCGAGCGAGAACACGCCGACCACGGCATTGGCGATGATGGCCGCGTTTTGCGCCAGCGTCAGACACAAACTGGTTTTGCCCATCGACGGGCGGGCGGCGACGATGATGAGGTCTGAGGGTTGTAGCCCGGAGGTCATCTCGTCGAGCTCCTTAAAACCCGTCGGAAGTCCCGTGATAACAGTTGTCCGACCCGACATCTCCTGAACTTTTTCGAGAAGACTGTCGGCAATGGGTTTGACGTGCGCGAACCCTTGACGCGTACGCGCGTCGGCGAGCGCAAAGATCATCTGCTCGGCGTGGTCGAGGATAAGCGAGGCTTCATCCTCTTCTTCTAAAGCCTCGCTCGTAATCTTGTTGGCGACTTTGACAAGCTGGCGGAGCATCGACTTGTCGTGGACGATCTTTGCGTAGTGGCCGAGATTAGTAAAATGCGGAAGGCCGTAGGTCAGCTCGGAGACGTAAGGAAGGCCGCCGACCTGTTCGACGACTCCTTCGCGTCGAAGCTCTTCGCCAAGCAGGATGGGGTTGATCTCTGCGCCGCGCTCGCTCAAAGAGATCATCGCACGAAAGATAAACTGGTGCGCGCGGATATAGAAGTCTTCGGGCCTGAGAAGCTCGATGGCCTGATTGACGTGGCTGTTGTCGAGAATGATTGCACCGAGGATGGCGCGCTCGGCTTCGGCGCTGTGCGGCAGCGGGCGTTCGAGCAACTGATCGCGCGCTGAGTCAACCGGAAAACGGCTCATCGGGAGGTTTGCTTTGCGTTAGCTAAAAAGCGGGAAGAAAAAACGCGGGCAACCGCGCTCGAGTTCACATTCAATCAATTCAAACTCAGCGAAGAATGTGTGCACGCGTCTCGACACGCGGCGGTTGAGTTTATACAACAGCGCGGGCGCGCGCTTCAACAGTCATGTTGACGCACAAACGCCCGCGTGTTTTTTGAAGGCAAAATCGTTTAGCCTTGCGCTTCTTCAGCCGTCTCGCCTGTCGCCGTTGAAGCGTCCGTTTCAGTCGCCCCGGTGTTTGCAGCTTCTGTGTTTGCAGCTTCAGCTTCGGCCTTTGGCTGCGCGCCGCCTTCGCCGTTGACTATGACGGGAAGCTCGAGCATCACTTCGCGGTGCAGGCGGACGTTGACGCTAAACTCGCCCGTCTCCTTGATCGCCTCTTTAAGATGTATGCGACGGCGATCAATCTCGAAGCCTTTGGACTTGAGAGCCTCGGCAATATCCATCGAAGTAACAGAGCCATAGAGGATG
>CBDUCU010000646.1:0-2350 GCA_965365725.1 uncultured bacterium
ATGGTTTCGCTGGGAAGCAGCCTTTACGTGGACAACGGGGATGATTTTGCTCGTCGTCGTTTATTACATGGGCGGCGCGCTTATCGACCCGGACGTAAGAGATATGAGCGCGACGACGGGCGCACTTTTGAGCATCGGCTTTCTCGTCGCTTCGTGGATTGTCTATGACCTGCTCGTACAATCTCCGCTTGGACGCAACGAGCGAGCCTTCGCCATCGTCGCATATATCTTAACTGTTGTTGTCGCTTACGCGTTGACGCGCGTCTTTAGCGGGCGCGCAGCCTATATCCACGTCGGCGCAATTTACGGCACGCTGATGTTTGCAAACGTGTGGCAGAGAATTATCCCCGCACAACGCCGCATGGTCGCCGCGCTCAAACGAGGCGAAAAACCCGATCTGTCTTGGGCTGCGCGCGCCAAACTCCGCTCAAAGCACAATACATTTATGGTCGTCCCGCTAGTCTTCACAATGATCAGTCATCATTTCGCGTCGACCTACGGACACGAATACAACTGGCTGATTCTCTCCGCATTCGTTCTCGTCGGTTTCATAGCGGCAAAAATTATCAGGAAGGCGTAGCGACGCGTACACCCGGTTCGACAGAACAAGAAATGAATTAACCACCGCAGACCGAAGTGACGCATTCAAACGTAAATCGCGTCGCTTCGATCTGCGGTGGTTATTCTATTGCTGCTCAGCTCTCTTGCCGCTCAGCTCTCTTGCCGCCCCTTCAGAATCTTGACGAATGAGCCGGAGCGAAGTTCTTCAAGCGTCAGCCCCGAAAGTTGTTGCGCTTCAGATTCGCTGACGGCCCCGCAGTTTTGAGCGCGCAGGAAATAGTTGAGCAGCCCTTGTCCGGTCGCTGCGTCGTCGAACACGTCGCCGACAAGAGTGGCTTTAGCAGCCTTCTCGACAAAGTTTTTTAGACGTTCCGAAGCTGCATCGAGGCTTTCGAGAAAGAACGAATAGATGGCTGCATAGCGCGTCGGAAGCTGCGCGGGATGTAAATCCCACCCCTGATAAAATGCGCCTTCGAGCGAATGTCGAACATGCTTGTAGTGTATCCGCCATGCGCGATACACGGCTGCGCGGTTTTCCGCCGACTGTTCTTCGCTCAAAGTCTCTCCTGCCCCTGCCCGATGAACAGGCACAGGCATGATGTTTGTCGCTCCATCAGAAAGCCAAACGCCCGTCCCGCCCAGTGAGACCTGCATGACGTGTTTCGCAAAGTCGCACGCCGGATGCATCATGTTTTGATAAGCAGCCGTAATCTGACAGCTCGCCGTGTAGTCGTAAGTCCCGAAATGTGCGGCTATGCAACGCCCGCGCGCGGCGGCGACCAGAAGAGGCAATGCGACCTCACCCTTTTGGTTGATGATCGACTGCGTCGTTTCAACCATCAGCTCCATGCGTAGAGAGTTTTGCGGAAGATCAAGCGCCGGCTCAAGCAGTTCAAAGAGGTCGGCGAGCGCAGCTGCCTGTTCGGGCGCGACAACCTTGGGTAGCGTCACGACGAAGTTGTGCGGAAGCCGGCGCTTCGTCGTTGTAACAAGAGTTGTGAGAAATATGTCGAGCGTGCGAAAGCTGCGCGCGCGTAGCTCTTCGGTAAAAGGCTTGATACGGATGCCGATGTAGGGTGGCAGCGTGCCCGCCTCGAAACCTTTAGCGACCTCCTCTGCGGCTGAGACGGCGTGGGCGTCCTCTTCCGCATCGGGACGATTGCCGTAGCCGTCTTCAAAGTCGATGCGAAAATCTTCGACGGCTTCACGCGTGAGTTTTTCAACAACGCGCGTGTGAATTTTATAGGCGAGCCAAGCGGCCGGGTCTGCGAGACGGACAAGCTCGGGTTCAGCTTCGAGCCGTGCGCGCAGGTCGGCATCGTTTTCGAGCGTGCGGTTCAAATCTTCAGAGCCACGCAGCCCGACAGAGCGCGCAAAGACAAACGGGTCTGCGCCGTATTCGTCAAGCGCACGAAGCGCCAGCGCGCCTAATCGTTTGGCCGTGTCGAATTTGAACAGGTGCGCGCCGCCATAAACGGTGTGAACCGGCTGGCGGCGGCCTGTCTCGCCGGGATAATTTGCTGAATGCTCGCTGTTGGCGGTGAGCAGACGGCCCTCAATGTCGGCCAACGATTCTTCAGTCAGTGCAGTTCTCATCGATTTCCTTGGCTGCTTTGATCTCAAATCAAGATTGATTGACTTGACGTAGTAATCTACTGAGGTTGACTTTGTGAGCCAATCGGATCGCCGGGCGGGCGCGGCAAGGGCGGCGTTCTACGACGCGGCTCGTCGGGGCGCGCGAGAAAGCGCTCGATGTCGTCGCGCGTGGCGGCGAGATGGTCATTGACAG
>CBDUCU010000647.1:0-2348 GCA_965365725.1 uncultured bacterium
CATCAGGCTCGTCGAGCGACGCTCGATCCCAGAGCTTGCACGTCACCTGTTTGTGCATCTGGTCGAGCGCCTCGCAATAGTTTGTATAGGTGCAGCGGCGCACCTCGTTTCCCTTCCCAAGCTTTGTTTTCAAAAACCAGTCGGGGTCGGCGAGCGTCTGACGCGCCGCGCCGATGATGTCGGCATCGCCGCGCGCGAGAATCTCTTCCGCTTGCTCGAAGGTCGTGATGCCGCCTGCGGCGACGATTGGAGTTTGAAAGCCTTCGTCGTTGACGGCGCGTTTAATCTCACGTACAAGCGATAAATTTCTTCCAAACGGGCCACGTGCGTCGGAAATCACAGTCGGCATGCATTCATAACCGCTTGGCCCAGTGTATGGATAAACCGCATGATTGACCTTCGGCTGTTTCGCATCTTCAAACTTCCCGCCCTTTGAGATTGAAAGAAAATCGAAGCCCGCGCGCGCAAACTCTTTCGCATAAAATGTCGCATCCTCGATGCGGCTTCCGCCTTCGATCACTTCGTCGCCGAGAAAACGCGCGCCGACGCAATAATCTTTCCCGACGCGCTCGCGCACCGCGCTATAAACTTCGAGGGGAAGACGCACGCGCCCTTCGCGCGAGCCGCCGTAGCCGTCCGCGCGGTCGTTGCGACGGCTGAGAAAAGAGGCCATCGTGTAGGCGTGTGCATAGTGAAGTTCCACGCCGTCAAATCCCGCTTCGCGCGCGCGCGCTGCGGCGGAAGCAAAAATTTCAGGAAGAACTTGCGGCAGCTCGCGGACATGCGGCAGGTGCACGTCCGTCACGCGCTCGCGGTAACCGTAGGCGAGCGATTCCCATTCGCGCTCGTCGAGCACCGAGCGCAAAAGTTCGTCGGATGCCAACTTGAGAAACGCACGCACCTCCGATTCATTTCTATCAATCCAGCTTTCATCTTCCGTCGCACCGGCAAGCGCGCGACGGTGGCGTTCTTCGATTCTCAAAAACCGCTTGATGAACTTCGATTTTTCGGGACGACGTTTGACCGACAGAAAGTCGATGATTTGAATCAGCAAACGCGTGTGACCTTTGCTTGCACGTCGCACGGCTTCGACGAGCCGGCTGAGGCCCGGAATAAAACGGTCGTGGCCGATTCTGAGTAGCGGCCCTGATGGAACGTCGCGCACGCCCGTCGCCTCGACCACAATCGCGCCGGGTCGTCCTTCGGCAAAACGTGCGTACCACTGCGTGTTGTCGCGCGTCACAAACCCATCGTCTGTGGCGCGCCAGGGAACCATCGCAGGCACCCACGTCCGGCTCTCCAGCTCGACGGGGCCGAGCCTGATGGGTTGAAAAAGGCGCGCGCGCGCGGCCTCTTCGCGCGTCGGCCAGCGCGTCTCAGGGATGTCGTGTCGGATGCTTTCGGCGGGATGCCACATGCAGCGAATTGTTTCCTCGAATTTTGAGAGTGTAGCAGTTTTCAAAGGTGGATGCGGAGCAGGCATCCGCAAAGATTGGAAGCATCGAAACACCGTTAAGGCAGATTTGAAGGATGATCACAGATTCATTGACCAAGACATCCGCTTTTGTCGTCGCGTCCGAGCTGTTTGCAGCGTGCGGCCATTGACAGTTTGATAACTAAGTTGAAATCTCATATCGTCTCTCAAACAGGAGGCTCACAGTGGACGACGAGCTTTTAGAGTGGCGCGGCGAGTTTCCCATACTCGACAAATGCGTCTATCTCATCTCGCACAGTCTCGGCGCGATGCCGCGCGCCGTCTTTGACCGCATGCACGATTACGCCGAGATGTGGGCTACGCGCGGCGTGCGTGCATGGGCCGAAGGATGGTGGGACATGCCCTTGACGGTCGGCGACGAAGTGGGTCGCATCATCGGGGCTGAGCCGGGCACGGTCGTCATGCATCAGAACGTCTCGGTCTGCCAGTCGCTCATCCTCTCCTGCTTCGACCAAACTGCTGAGACGAGTGAGAGCCTTGAGACAAAGCGCAACAAGATCGTCTATACCGAGCTTGAGTTTCCCTCCGTCATGTACGTCTATGAGGCGCATGCGCGCGCGGGGCGTTTTCGCATCGAGCGCGTTAAATCCGACGACGGCATAACGGCCCCGCTTGAAAGGATGCTCGAAGCCATCGACGAAGAGACTTTGCTTGTTCCGCTCTCGCACGTACTTTTCAAAAGCGCCTTTCTTCAAGACGCGCGACGCATCACGGAGCGCGCGCACGAAGTCGGCGCGCTCGTCGTCCTCGACACATATCAATCGGCGGGCACAGTACCTTTTAGCGTCAAAGATTTGGACGTTGATTTTGCGACCGGAGGCTCTGTCAAGTGGCTTTGCGGCGGCCCCGGCGC
>CBDUCU010000648.1:0-2346 GCA_965365725.1 uncultured bacterium
GGCGGCACGCTGATGGGATTCCTGGGCGGGATGCACAACTGGTGGCCGAAGATCACGGGGCGGATGTACCCGGAGGGCTGGGGACGCTTTGCCGCTCTCTGTGTTTTCGTCGGCTTCAACCTGACCTTCTTTCCGCAGTTTCTTTTGGGCTACATGGGCATGCCGCGTCGCTATGCGGCCTATCCGGTTGACGCGCCCGTCTGGCAAGTGCTGCACGTTCTTTCAACCGCAGGCGCTTCGGTGCTCGGCGTGGGGATGATTATTCCGGTCATCTATTTTATCTGGTCGATGCGCTACGGACGCTTCGCACCGGCCAACCCCTGGCCCGGCACGAGCCTCGAATGGCGCACCGCAAGCCCGCCGCCGACGGAGAATTTCAAGGTCACGCCAATCGTGACGTGGGAAGCTTATGAGTTCCGCCCGATTGAAGAGATGAAGGTCATCGGCGGCGACACGCCCGATCAGCCCGTCGCCGGAGAGCATCCCTTCAATCAGGTAAAGGATCAGGAGAAGATTTAGACAGGAGCTTTTAGCTTTTAGCTATTAGCTGTCAGCCAAACGGTGCGCGGGCGAGACACTAGCACGCCATCATAAACACCGGCCCGGAAGAGGATTAAGCTTGCTGGCTAACGGCTAAAAGCTAATGGCTAAAAGCTATTTGGAGGTTTCCTTTGGCTACAGACGCGGACACATTGGGGCACGGACATGTTGACGAAAAGGGGCACGCGGCGGCGCACGAGGCGCTAGCGCACCACTTCGACAACATGGAGCAGCAGAAGCAGGCCACGACTTTGGGGATGTGGCTGTTTCTCGTGCAAGAGGTGATGTTTTTCGGCGGGCTTTTTCTCGCCTATATCATCTACCGCACGCTCTACCCCGTCGCTTTCCAGGCCGGAAGCAATCACTTGAGCTGGCCGCTCGGAGCCTTTAATACGGTCGTTCTTATCTGTAGCTCTCTGACAATGGCGCTTGCTGTGTGGGCCGCGCAGGCGGGCCGCGCGGCCAAAACGCAGGTGCTTTTTCTCGTCCTGACGAGCGTCTTAGGATTAACCTTTCTCGGCGTAAAAGCTTACGAATATACGGACAAGTATCGAGACGGTTTGATACCCATCGCGGGCTGGTTCAACCCGACCGACCCGCACACCGTCGAATCCTTTACAAGCGCAGGCTCGACGCTTCCGCACGTTCAGATGTTCTACTGGATTTACTTTGCGATGACGGGCCTCCACGCGCTGCATATGATTATCGGCATCGCCATCATCATCCCGATCATCTGGGCTGCGTGGCGCGGTCGCTATTCGCCCGAATATTACGCGCCCATCGAGTTGTTCGGACTCTATTGGCACTTTGTTGACATCATCTGGATTTTCCTCTTCCCGCTTCTCTACTTGTTGGGCGCACATTTCGGGGGAGGACACTAGAAAAGTGATGAGTGATGAGTGATGAGTAATTAGTGAAGAACTTCTTGCTCGTCACACATCACACATTACTCATTACTGAGGTTCTATGTCGGAACACATCGTCTCAAGGAAATCTTACTTTGGCGTGTTCGCCGCATTGATGGTGATGACGGTTATCACGGTGCTGGCGGCGCGCGTGGATTTCGGCAACGAGGTCGTCAACACGATCATCGCGCTGACGATTGCCGTCATCAAGGCGATGCTCGTCGTGTTGATCTTTATGCACGTGCGGCACAGCCAGCGCATCATCTGGGTGATGGTCGGAAGCGGTTTCTTCTGGCTGGCGATTCTGATGGCCCTTACTTTCAGCGATTATCTGAGCCGCAAATGGAGCGACCCTTCTCCGCAGACCGCTCCCGCCATACATATCAACGAGCGCAGACGCTGACCCCGGCGCGATTCATAAAATTCTTTGGGAGGCCGCAAATAGCGCGGCCTTTTTTCTTTAGCGTTAGTTATCTGCGTCCTGCGGCTACGCAACGTGTGACGCTTTAAGATTCGTCACACAAACCTGGGCCAAAGGCAGACTAAGTTTTAGTACAATCATCGCCGGTTAAAGAAAGGAGTTGTCTGTTTGGCGAGACGAGTCATTACGGCGATTTTACGTTTCGCGTTGCGTGTCTTTTTCCGTCGCATCGAGGTGGCGGGGCTTGAGCGCGTGCCGCAGAAGGGCGCGTGCGTCTTTGTTCTCAATCATCCGAACGGGCTTGTCGATCCCTGTTTCCTTTTCTGTTTTGCGCCGCGCAGGATTTCGTTTCTTGCCAAGTCGCCCTTGTTCAAAATGCCCGTCATCGGCTCGATTTGCCGCGCGATGGAGGCCATCCCCGTCTATCGCAAACAGGACGAGGGCGAAGATGTGTCGAAGAACCGCGAGACGTTCGAGCGC
>CBDUCU010000649.1:0-2339 GCA_965365725.1 uncultured bacterium
GGCGCGCACAGGTTTTTTTGCATTCGGCAACTAAGAATCGTCGCCTTCTGTTTTGGTCTTATCCGTACCGGCGACAGGAACCAAAGTATCAGCCCCGACGGGTTTGTTATGTGCGTCGCCGCCGCCGATGGCAATGGCCGCAGTCGTCTCGCCCGCCATTTCCACATCGCCGACGTCGCCCCGCGCCGTCTCATCTTCCGTAGCTTCATCTTCAACTTTTTTTTGCTCGGTCATTTGTACCTCTCTCCGCCCCTTTCTTATTCGTCTTTGCGCCTCAAAGGTCTCATGATTGATAAGCTTTGGCCTTCATTATTATTGTGCGGTATGCTGCGTTGCGTCTATTCAATTCTCTTCCCGCAAAAAGAATCTTTGACGGAGGCCAACCAAATGCGCCCGTACATGAAGTGCATGCTTCTCTTTGTCCTGCTCAGCGCATTGACGCTTCAGCCGCTCGGCGCACTCGCACAGAGGCGCGATAGCAGCAACACGCAGAAGCGCGGCAGCAACCCGGCGACTGAAGTCTCAAAACAGCTGCACGCGCTTTTTGAAGAAGAGTGGGAATGGCAGATGCGCGAGTCGCCGACGTTTGCCTCCACTTTGGGCGACCGTCGGTATAACGACCGGTGGCCCGATGTCGGGTTAGAGGCCTACGAGCGACGCAACCGCCATCGCACAGAGACGCTTGCGCGCCTTGCGCGCATCGACCGCGCGCGTCTCTCAGCTGCCGACCGTCTCAACTACGATCTTTTCAAAAAGGATTACGAAGAGGCTGTTGCCGAGTACAGGTTTCGTCTCCACCTGTTGCCGATTCATCAGCGCGAGGGCGTGCAAAACTCCGACGAGTTGGCCGAGCGTCTGCGCTTCGAGACCGTTAAGGATTATCAAGACTGGATTGCGCGTCTGCGCTCGTTTCCGGCCTATCTCGAACAGAACCTTGCGCTCATGCGCGAAGGTCAAAGGGCAGGGATACTCTGGCCGAAAGCGACGATGCAGCGCGTGCCAGCGCAAATCGACAAACAACTGGTCGCGCGCCCGGAAGACAGCCCCTTCTACAAACCTTTCCGCGAATTTCCCAAAGACATCCCCGTCGCCGAACGCGAACGCCTCTCCTCCATCGCGCGCGAGACAATAGCGCAAGAGATCATCCCCGCTTACCGCAAGCTCAAAGAATATTTTGTCGGCGAGTATCTGCCCGCGAGTTATGACAGGGTAGGCATCTGGCAATGGCCCGACGGCGCTCAGGCCTACGCGCATCTGGCGCGCTCTTATACGACGACCGGCATGACTCCCGAACAGATTCATCAGAAGGGACTCGAAGAGGTCGCGCGCATCCGCGCCGAGATGCAGCGCGTGATGACGCAGGTCGGGTTTCGGGGCTCGCTCAAAGATTTTTTCAAAAAGCTTCGCACCGACGACGAGTTCTACTACAAGCGCCCCGAAGATTTGCTCGAAGCCTATCGCGCCATCTCCAAACGCATCGACCCCAATCTCGTCAAAGTTTTTAAGACCATCCCGCGCATGCCCTACGGCGTGATCCCGATTCCCGACAAGGTTGCGCCCGATACGACGACCGCCTACTACAACCAGCCCGCCGCCGACGGCTCGCGCGCCGGTTACTATTACGTCAACCTCTATAAACCCGAAACGCGCCCCAAGTGGGAGATGATGGCGCTCTCTCTGCATGAGGCCGTGCCCGGCCATCACTTTCAGATTGCGCGCGCGATGGAGCTGGGCGAGATACCGAAGTTTCGTCGCTACGGCGGCTACACCGCTTTTATCGAAGGCTGGGGGTTGTATGCCGAATCTCTCGGCGAAGACATGGGACTCTACGACGACCCCTATTCAAAATTCGGGCAGCTCACCTATGAGATGTGGCGCGCCGTGCGTCTGGTTGTTGACACAGGAATGCACCAGATGAAGTGGGATCGCCAGCGAGCCATCGACTATTTTCTCGACAACGCCGCCAAGACCGAGCTTGACATCACCAACGAGATCGACCGCTACATCGTCATGCCCGGTCAGGCGCTCGCTTACAAGATCGGCGAGCTAAAATTCAAAGAGATGCGCGCGCGTGCACGCCAGCAGTTGGGCGAGCGTTTTGACGTGCGCGAGTTTCACGACGTGGCGCTCGGCTCTGGCGCAGTTCCTTTGGACGTGTTGGAGAGAATGATTGACGAGTGGATCGCAGCGCAACGAGCCGGTGTCGGGCGGAGCGAAGTTGAAGAGAATTTGCGCGCGCGCGAAAGAGCTATGAACAACAATCGCAAGAGCCGAAGACAGTAAGCAGGCGGGGGCAAGCCCCCTTTCCCGACTGCACAATGTAGAGTTGAATCACTCAA
>CBDUCU010000650.1:0-2337 GCA_965365725.1 uncultured bacterium
AGAGGTCTGAAAAAATACTTTTTATCAACATCGCGCGCGCCGCCTCAACTGCACGACAATCGCCCGTCGAGTTGCGACTCCGCATTCCCCGCACGGCGCGTGCAAACCTCTCTACTTCGTCCGGTCGTATCGACGTGCAAGGCGCTCCCGCGCAACTAAACGCGCAGAGCGTTTCGGGCGACATCAATCTAAAACTGTCCGGAGCAGTTGATGCAGATATTACTGCACACTCGCTCAACGGCACGGCCATCTTTGAAGGCGGCTCCGATATTCCGGACGCGGCGCGCCAGTTCGACCGCGCAAAATTTCAGACGCGCATCGGCGCAGGCTCAAACGTCGTACGTCTCTTCTCCGGTCGCGGCACAATTCGCGTCACAGTATCGGGCGCACCGCCCACCGCCGCACCCGCTCCTTCTCCCGTCGGCGCACCTCCGGTCGAGCGCGTCAGAGAAGTATCAGCCGCACAAAGAACGCCACCGGAAGATTCGACGACGCGCACGCCCGCAGGCACGCCCGACACGCACCCGAAGGATGCGCCGCAAGAGGTTGATGAAGATGAAGTCGTGCGCGTCGATACGGAACTTGTCACCGTCAATGTGAGCGTCGTTGACCGCGCGCGCGGTCGCGGCTTAAACGATCTCACGCGCGAAGATTTCCAACTCTCCGAAGACGGCGATGAACAGCAAATCGAACATTTCGAGACGGCCAGTGCGCCATTCGATCTTCTTTTGCTTATTGATCTTTCCGGCTCGACGGGTCGCGTCACTGACCTTATCCGCGCCGCCGCCATCCGTTTTATCGATGCTGCGCGCACGCAGGACCGCATCGCCGTCATCACTTTTGCGAGCGAGACGAGAATAGTTTCGCCTTTGACGACCGACCGCAATGCTTTGCGCGCTGCGGTTCGCACGATGCAGCCGCCGCAAGGTCATACCAGACTCTACGATGCGACAAATAGCGCGCTCGAATTTCTCGAACGCAATGCCGACCAGCGGCGTCGTCGCGCGCTCGTTCTTTTAAGCGACGGCCTCGACAGCACGATGCCGAACGTGACGGGCACAGGCTCGACGCTTCCGTTTGAAGAGCTGCACAGCCGCGTGCAGGAGTTTGAAGGACTCTTCTATTCAATCTGGACGAGCACGGAATATGAAGCCTTTAGTCCTGAAGACATTCAGCCCGAGACCTTCGACCTTGCCGCACGGCGCATGGAACAGCTATCGGGAACAGGCGGCGGACTCTTCTACGATGTTGAAAAGTTGGACGATCTGGCGGGCGTGTACGAGCGCGTCGTCGAAGACCTCGGAACCGTCTATAGTCTCTCTTACCGTCCGACCAATCGTGTGCGAGATGGGCGCTTCCGCACCATCCGCGTTCGTCTCCCAAACCATCCGCAGGCAGTCGCGCGCGGCAAGCGCGGCTATCATGCAACCTAAATTACGCCGCGCGTGAAGGCCAATTTGCGCGGCATCGCTCAAACGCCTTTTTGCGTCTAAGGCTTTACTATGCGAGCAAAGGGCAGTCCTGCAATCATCCATCTCATTATCCTGACGGCGCTTATTCTCACGGGCGCGGCGTGCCGCAAAACGCAGACTAAGCGCGAGGATTCAGGCGCGCCGTCGGTCGGGTCGGCGGCGGCGATGCCCGCCTTCTCTGAAGAACGAAGGCTTGCCCCGCTGCCTGTGCGCGAGCTTTCGCCAGAACTGCGACGTGCGCGCGAGCGTGCGATGGCCGATGCTTCGCGTCTGCGCGGGCTTGTCTGGTCAGGCGAAGTCGGGATGACTCCGTTGACGAGTTTTGAATTTGGCGCGCGGACAAGCGAGGTGGCCGGTCGGGTCGGAGGCGAAGAGTTGCGCGCTCTTAGTCGGTTGGCCGTCGCAGGCGGGATGTTGCCCGAAGGGAGCGACCTTGCCGCGCTCGCCGCAGGATTTACTTCGATGAGCGCAAGCGCCGTCTATTCGCCGCCGGACGGGCGCGTGCTTCTGCTCTCTGACGAAAAGGGCGACGCGCGGAAGAGCCATGCGCTGCTCACACACGAGTTTGTGCATGCCTTACAGGATCAACATTTCAACCTGATGGGGATGCTGGTCTCGCGTCCCTTCAACTTCGACCGCACTGAGGCCGTCTTCGCGCTTATCGAAGGCGATGCAACAGGCATCCAGCGCAGACTCGAAAGCGGCGAAGCTTACAATCGTCGCTCTTTAGAAGAGATTGCGCGCGCCGAAGACAGCCGCAGGTTGCTTGCGAGTTCCAGCAATGATGACCGCCATCGTGCGCTCGCCTTGGCGTCGCAGTTTGGCCATGCGCGGATCGCACGGCTGCTGCTCGATGCGGGCGAAG
>CBDUCU010000651.1:0-2335 GCA_965365725.1 uncultured bacterium
GAAAGCGCTCGCGTCCCACTACAGTTGCCTGCAACACATCCGCGCCTGCGAGCGGACGCGCGCAGTAAGGACAAAAGTTTTGTCCGGCCTCAACCTCTTTGCCGCAGTTGTCACAGACTTTCACGGCCTTGCTTCTGTCTCCTTTTCATCGACACGGTTTTGCTTATCTTTGCACGCGTGCGCGCCAGCCTGCAACGTCGGCAACCAGCCTCTTGTCAGCGCCAACGAGCGAGCCTGTGCCGGTACGCATCTGCACTGTGCGCGGCCAGGTAATGCGGAAACGACTTCCCTCGCCCTGACGACTTTCAACCGTGATCTCGCCGTCGAGCAGCTCGACGATCTTGCGCGCGATGGCGAGGCCCAAACCAACGCCGCTATACGAGCGCGCGAGACGGTCGTCCACCTGCCGGAAGCCGTCAAAAATATAAGTCAGTGCATCACCCGACATTCCGATGCCCGTGTCGCTGACTTCGACGTACCAGCGCGCATCGTCAAGCGGCGCAGCGCTGATGACGATTGTGCCGGAAGATGTAAACTTGATGGCGTTTGAGAAAAGACATGCCACAACCTGTTTGAGCTTGTGCCGGTCGCTTTCGATTGCGCCCAACTCCGGCGAGACTTCAACCCTCACCTTGAGGTTTTTATCTTTTACTTCCGATTGATAATCCTCGACGACCGAGCCGACCACCTCAGCCGCATTTAGAGTCTCAATCCTTAAGGCCGAGCGCCCCGCTTCAAGACGCGAATAGTCGAGCATGTCGTTGACCAGCTCAAGCAGTGCGCGCGCGTTGCGCTCCATACGCGCGACCGCGTCCGACTGCAGCGGCGCAAGCGGCGTTTGCCGGTCGCGTGCGAGAAGCTGACTCAATCCGATGATGACGTTTAAAGGCGTGCGCAGCTCGTGGCTCATGTTGGCGACAAAGGCCGACTTCAAACGGTCGTGCTCTCGCAGGCGGTCGTAAGCTTCGACGATCTCCTCGTGATATCTAACCTCTTCGGTGATGTCTCGAAAGACCGACGCTGCGCCGACGCGGCGGTTGCCGTCGCCGATAAGCGGCGTTGCGCCGACGGCCACGATGCGCTCTGCGCCGTCGCCGCGCACAATTTTCAAGCGCGCACCAGAAACATGCTCGCCGTCGTTTAGGGCACGGCAGATCGGCGTTTCACGCGCATCGAGTTTGCGGCCCGAAACATCGAGTAGCGCCATGTCGTCAACAAGAGCTTCGATGCCGTCGCGGAAATCTGCCGGTTCGCGTCCAAGAATCTCGCGGCCAGCCGGGTTGATTCGATAACGTTTTTGCGCATCGACGATGACCACGCCTTCATCCATCTGTTTGATGACGCTCTCAAGCTCGGCTGCGCGCGCCTTCTCCGATGCAAATGCGGCTGAAGCAAGCTTTTCCGCACGCACGCGTTTTGAGACTTCCGAGAGAATGAGTATTAGACTCCCACCGCTTCCCGATTGTTCCGTCACCGGCCACAAAATCAAGTCCCAATATTTCTGCGCTTCGCCTTCGCCCTTTGACGCGACAAGCTCGAGCGGCTGACCGTAGTTGACAAAGGCCGTACGCCTGCGCCGCACGTCTTCGACGACTTCGCTGAGGATGGCCAGACCCGCCGCCGCTTCGTATAGACCGCGCCCCGTCAGCTCAGCCGCGTCGCGTCCGACAGAGCGTGCAAAAGTCGTATTGACTTTGCGCACGATAAGTCCGGAATCGAGCACGACAACGCCAAGCGGTAGTGAATCAAGCACCTCTCGGATAAAAGCTCCCTGCTGCTGCAACTCCTCAAACTTCCCTTGCAGGCTCGCCGCCATTGCGTTGAAGCTGCCGGCGAGCATGCCGACTTCGTCGTCCGTCTCAACCTTGGCGCGCTCCTTCAGGTCTCCTTCACCAAGCGTCGAAGCTGAAGCCGCCAGTCTCTGAAGCGGTTTTGTGAAACGCCCGACGGCCCAAAAGGCAAGCAGGCTCGTCGCCAGCAACGTCAGCGCCCAAGTGGCTGTCAGAATAAGAACAGAGCGACCTGCGGGCGTGTTCTCCGGTAGAGGCAGCCCGACGGACACTCCCCACCCGTCCGGCCCGATTCTTTCAAATCCCGTGATGCGCCGCACGCCGTCGCTCCATTCCTCTTCGACGACCGACAAGGATTGCCCGCCTCTGCCGAGTTGCGTTAAGGCTTGTGGGACCGAGTCGTTGACGGCCTCGCCGCGCGGGTTAAAGATGCTGAGCGCCGCGCCGTGCCCTTGCGAGGTGTGTCTGCGCAAACGCTCGTAGAGAGTGCGTGCAAGCGTCTCGTCGATTAGCGCCAAATCATTTGCCTGCGCAGGGTTGGCATC
>CBDUCU010000652.1:0-2333 GCA_965365725.1 uncultured bacterium
CGACGGCTGCGCTTGCCATCGGATTTACGGCCTTCATCACGCTTGTCGGCGCGCTGGTCGTGACGCGTCTTGCGCCGCGCATTGGAAGGCTTCGTATCGGACACTCGCTTTTCGTCTTCGGGCTTCTGTTGTGCCTCGGCTTGGGCGTGGCTGCAAACTACATCGGCGTGGCCGCAATCATCGGAGCGTTTCTTGCAGGGATGGCTTTGGCAGAAGCTTCAGAAGGCGATCATACGATGCATAAACAGACAAACGGCGTGACCGAATTTTTAGTGCCGTTTTTTCTCGTCAACATCGGGATGCAGCTTGAGCTTTCGGTTTTTCGCGACTCTTCGGTCATTGCGCTCTCAATCATCGTCACGCTCGTTGCAGTCGTCACGAAGCTCATCGGTTGCGGCGCGGGCGCGTGGCCGCTCGGCGCACGGCGCGCGGCGCAGGTCGGGATGGGGATGGTTCCGCGCGGCGAAGTCGGCATCGTCGTCGCGCAGATCGGCTTGAGCCTTGCCGTCATCAATGCACAGCTCTACGGCGTAGTGCTCTTTATGGCGGTCGCCACAACTCTGATTGCTCCGCCTTTTCTCAAGTGGCTCTATGCAAAAGAGGCGGCGGCGCACGCAGAGATCGGCCCGCCCGATGCAGGCGGCATCGTCGTCGAAGGCGATCTCTCAAAGATCGGTTGATGGTTTTCTGCGCAATCAAAATTAAACACAGAGACACAGTAAATCAAAACTGTGTCTCTGTGCCTCTGTGTTTAATCATTTCAGTTACACTCAATCGTAGATCGCTCTATTCAATGCAACACGCTCGACCGATGTCTGGCGTATCTTCCACGCATTCGTTGAAAACCCTTCCCAAGTAGTGCATGATTGTCCGGCTCAACAATCTTTGCTAACAAGGCGGTGAGTAGAACGCGTGGCTTCTCAACCGGACGACGAGCGTTTGCAGAAACAAGCGGCTGACGATGCGCAGTTGGCTGCAATGGAAGAGCGGACGCGGCTTGTGCTGCGTTTGGCTTCGCGTTCGCTGCTGCGCATCATCTTCCTCAGCCTCGTCTTCTATTTTCTCATCAAAGGCGCGTTGTGGGTCTTCTACGCGTTGACGGGCGTGCTCTTGCTCGTCGTCCTCGCAATCTTTTTTGCCTATCTGGTCGCGCCTCTGATCGATCTTGTCCGTCGGCCATTTACGCTCGGTGGTCGCAACCGTGAGTTGCCGCGTGTGGCGGCCATCGCCATTGTCTATGTCGGACTCTTCGGCTCGCTCTTTCTCGCCGTTCAACTGCTCAGCCCGCGCTTGAGCGCGCAGATGTCGCAGCTTGCCGAACAAGCTCCGAAGTATCTGGAAAATTCGCGTGCGCGCGCCACCAAGCTCAACGAGCTTTATTCGCGTCTGAATCTACCCCCTGCCGTTCGCACCGCCGCCAACAACGCCGTCACAAAAGCTCTCGACGAAGCGGGGGCATATCTGACGGGTCAAAGTCTCGAAGGCGTGCTCACGGTCCTGGCCTATATTCCCTGGTTGATTCTTGTTCCCATCCTTGCCTTCTTTCTTTTGAAGGATGCGGATAGTTTCCGGCGGTCGGCTCTACAGATGCTTCCCGTCGGGCGTTTGCGCTGGCGCGGCGACGAATTTTTTCAGGACGTAAACTCGACTCTCGCCGCGTACATCCGTGCGCAGCTTATCGCGTGTCTTTTGATCGGGACGATTTGCACCATCGGCTTTTATATCATCGGCGTGCAGTATGCGCTTGTGCTCGGCGTGATTGCCGGCGTGCTTGAATTTATCCCGCTCGTCGGCCCGCTCGTCGTCGCGCTGATTGCGGTGGCGGTGGCAAGCTTCTATTCGGGCAATCAGGTCGTCGCCGTCATTCTCTTTCTCGGCGTACTGAGAATCGTCCACGACTACTATACCTATCCAAAGATCATCGGGTCGGGCGTGCATCTGCATCCGCTCGCAGTCATTCTCGCCATCCTTGCAGGACACGAAGTGGCCGGCGTAGCCGGAATCTTTCTCGCCATCCCTCTCATCGCCATTCTCACCGTCACGTATCGTCACTGGCTCGAACATCGCGGCAGTCAAGGGTTGGTCGCAGACATCCTTAAACCTGCCGAGACGGTTGTTGCCACGCCAGATCAACCCGAAGCTGACGCAAGCGTCCCCACAACCGAACAGCCAACCCCCGCACAATAAGTAGTTCGACCATTTTTGCTGACGTTTATTTTTTGAGGCTTAAATTTCGCGGACGACGCGACAGGGATTGCCCGCGGCAAAGACTCCTCCGGGGATGTCTCTGGTGACGACGCTGCCTGCGCCGACGACCGTACCCGCGCCGATTC
>CBDUCU010000653.1:0-2331 GCA_965365725.1 uncultured bacterium
CCGTGATATTGACGAAGCCGCCGCTCTGCAAAGTGACGATGCCCGAAACCTGCCAGCCGCCGAGCACGCGCCCCACAAACCCCTCCTGCTTTTTCATCCAGGGCAGTTCATAAACGTAGCTTGAGGCGAAGACGTGACGGCGGTCGAAATTGGCGCTGCCCTTATCAAGATTGGCATCGAATGGAACGCGCAAATCCGAAGTCTCCACGTCGAAGTTGCTGAGCGCCTTGCCAAACGTGTAAGCCGCGCTCGCGGTGAATCCCTGAGAGACGCGCTTCTGCAAATTGATCTGAAGCGAGTTGTAGCTCGAAGAGCCTGTGTTCTCCTGCGAGCGGATGGCGCTGTAACCCAAAAACTGCCTGACCGTGTCGGCGGTTCGATTGACATAGCCTTGCGGGTTGGTCGCTGAGACGCTTGAGGGGGAAGTTTCAAGTGCGACCGAAGGCAGGATGTAGTTGAGGTCGCGCCGGTGCGTTAAGTGTCGCCCCTGATTGCCAACGTAAGCGGCCTCGACGACCATGCCCCACCAAAGCTCGCGCTGGATGCCGAGACTGTAGGCATAGACCGCGCCGGGCTGCATGTCGAAATCAAAGACGGCGAGCGTTTGGACGAGTGGTCGGCCCGTGCCGCCTGCGCCGACCGTGTCGAGCGTATTGCTAAAAGAGGAAGTGCCCGAAAGATTCGTGGGCGAGCGGAACTGTCTGCCGTTGGTAACGGTGGCGACCGAAGCAAACGGAGGGTTCGCGCCCGAATCGCGCAAGGGGTTCAGAAGCGTTCGGTCGTAATAGATGCCCGCGCCGCCGCGAATCGAAGTTTTGCCGTTGCCGAAAACGTCCCAGGCGAAACCAAAGCGCGGCGCAACCTTGAGTGCGCCGCTATCGGCCAAGCCTGCTGGTCGGTCTGAGATGAGACGTTGAAGATTCGGGTCTGCGACGACGGCGTTGCGCGGAAGGACGAGACCGTTGTAAGGGTCGTAGAAGCCTTCGGCGCGCGTGCGTTGGCCCGTCGGGTCTGCGATGAGATTAATTGTGCCGCCGGAGATGTTGGCGGCAAGCGGAGCTTTCGCCGGATCAAAGCGCGCGGGGTCAAAGCCGACGATGTTGCCGTCGTCGGCAACAGCCCAGGGGATGTGCTGAAGACGAAGACCGAGTGTAAGGCTCAGGCGCGGATGAATACGCCACTGGTCGTTGGCGTAAAGCTCAAGCTGGTTGTAATGCGTCGGCGCGTTCGTCGTGTTCGATGTTTCCGTGTAGCGCGTGAAGGCTCCGAGCAGAAGGTTTGCGACGGCGTGGCCGCTGTCCTGCGGACGAAACGAAGTGCCCGCGTCCGAGCCGCTGCTGAAAGTGATGTCGCCGCCGTCGCGCACGCGCGTATTCTCCGCCTTGTAAGCGTTGATGTACTGCATGCCGAACTTCAAGGTGTGTGCGCCCCACACTTGCGTCAGGTTGTCGCGCACCTCCCAGTTGCGCGCGTCGATCTGATAAGGCAGACCGTTGCCGCTAATCTGCGAGAATCCCTGAATCGAGACCTGCGGAATTTTGTCGAGACGGTTTTCCGCAAAAAGCTCCTGAAAGTTGATGCCGTAGGTCGAGCGCGCAATCCGACTTTCGTCCTGATAGTTGATTGCCTGATCGTTGCGTTGCCATGCAACGGAAGCTTCGTTGACGAGCGTCGGCGAGAGAACCTGTGTGTAGGAGACGAGGAAGGTCTTGCCGTTGCGTATGTGATTGTCGGGCGCGATGGGAAGATTCTGATTGTCGAAGGTCGAACCGAGCGGGTTGTCAGAGTCGAATTTATCTCTGATCCAGCGCGCAAAAATCGTCGCGTTTTGCGTCGCCTGATAATCGACGCGCAGAAGTTCTTGACGGACGTTGCGCGTTGTCACGGGCGCAGAGATAAAGCGGTCAGCTCCGGCGTTCGGGCGCGGGAAGAGATTAAGAATAGCGCGACCGTTGGGCGACATCTTTGATTCGGGGATGATGTTGCCGGGAAAGGCGACCCCTGTGGTCGAGGCCGATTTATCGCAGAGGATAAAACGCGTCGCGGTTTGCGTGATGCCTGAGGGAGTGCAGGAAGTGTTGCCGGCAGGAACGCCTGCGGGGAGAAACGCGCTAAAGTCGCCGCGCCGCATCGCTTCGGTCGGCACAAGCTCGCTCAAAGAACGTCCCGTGCGCGGGCGCTTGAATTCGAGGCCGCCAAAAAAGAAGAGCTTGCGCTTGTAGAGCGGGCCGCCCAGAAATCCGCCGAAGTTGTTAAAGCGCAGGAAAGGTTTTTCGGGCACGGTGCGCTGTTTGCTTTCCCACGAATAGGCGTTCAAAGCGTCATGACGAA
>CBDUCU010000654.1:0-2331 GCA_965365725.1 uncultured bacterium
GCGCGATTACGGCTCGCTCTGCGGGCGTAAACCAACTGTCGTGCTCGTCGTCGGTCAACAGCTCGAAGGCTGCCTTTTTGTGCGCGATCTTGCAGCGAAAAGGATTGACCATGCAGACACGGCGCTCGGTATAGGCACGGATAAGGGGATGCGCATCGTCAAAACGCGCGAGCAGCTCATGAATGATGATGCGCTTATAAATGATGTCGATACGAAAATTACCGCGACGCAAATGTGCGCCGTCGTATTCAAGCTCGTCAGGCGAACAGATGATGGTCGGCACGCCGCGACCGACGAAGTAGTTGCGCAGCAAAACAAACTCGCTTTCGGTCGGCAAATTCGACCAATCGACGATGGCGACGTTCGGCTGATCGCCGCTCTGCCCGCTCCATTCGCGAAAGGTTTCCAAAAGCGCGTCGAGCAACATCTCGCCGGGGCTAAATTGTCGCAGGCGATAACGCTCCGAGATTTTTTGGAGCGCGCCGACCTCGAAAAGTATCTGGTTGAGCCCCGTCTGATCGGTCAGGCTTGAAGGGTTCTCGGCGTTGTATTCGACAAACTTTAAGCCCTGTGCGCCGATAAAAGCGTCGAGCCGCGTCGTGACGGTCGAAGTTGAAAAGCCGGGACTAACGAGCGCGAGTTGTTGCTCACGCTCTGTGAGGCCGACTTCAGACATCAAAGAAGGATTGGCGACGAGCGCCTCTGCCAATTTCTCAAACGCATTGGCCAGTATTTCAGACGAGCGCGTCAGATCGTCGTATTGCCTGCGCGTGAGCAGGTGCGGGCGTAGCGCCACGCCGATCTGTCGCTCGCC
Source organism: uncultured bacterium (assembly GCA_965365725.1). Taxonomy (GTDB): domain Bacteria; phylum Acidobacteriota; class Blastocatellia; order Pyrinomonadales; family Pyrinomonadaceae; genus DASQDT01. The sequence goes on from CBDUCU010000654.1 coordinate 815, forward strand.
ATAGACAAGGCGGCGCGCGGTCATTGCGCTCTTCAGACGCGCGAAAAGCTCCGGCGTAAGCCGGTCGTCGGATTTAAGCAGGTCGTGATATTCGGTGATGAGCTGTTCGCGCATAAAAAAGTAGTGGATAAAGGATAGCCGGTAGTCAGTAGGTGTTTCGTTGTCGCTGCGAGATGTTTTACCACCTCAGCGCCGACCAAGAAACACTTTTCTACCGACTACCGGCTACTCTCTACTGTCCACGCGGTTATTTGTCCTTCGCCACAACCGCACCCTTCTCATCAAGCGAAGCCTGCGCGGCGGCAAGACGCGCGAGCGGCACGCGGAAGGGCGAGCATGAGACGTAATCAAGACCCATCTCGTGACAGAAGGCGATTGAGTGCGGCTCGCCGCCATGCTCGCCGCAGATGCCGACCTTGAGACCGGGCTTTGTCGTGCGCCCGCGCTCCGTGCCCATCTGAACGAGCTGTCCCACGCCTTCGCGGTCGAGCACCTGGAACGGGTCGTCGGCTATCACTTTCGTCTCGACGTAGGCCGAGAGGAAGCGACCCGAATCGTCGCGCGAAAGACCGTAGGTCGTCTGCGTCAGATCGTTCGTGCCGAAGGAGAAGAAGTCTGCATACTCGGCAATCTTGTCGGCGGTCAGCGCGGCGCGCGGAAGCTCGATCATTGTGCCGACCGTGTAGTCAATCGTCATCCCGTATTCGCCCATCACCTGACGGCCAACCTCTTCGATCAGCTCGCGCTGGCGGCGCAGCTCTTCGGAGACGGAGACGAGCGGCACCATGATCTCAGGCGCGACCCTCTGGCCTTCGCCCGTCAGTTGACAGGCGGCCTCAAAGATTGCGCGCACCTGCATCTGCGTCACTTCCGGAAACATCATGCCGAGACGACATCCACGATGGCCGAGCATCGGGTTGGCTTCGTGCAGTCGCTCGACCTGCTGCAGGAGTTTGCGCTTTTCAGCAATCTCGTCGAGCAGACGATCCATCTCCTTGATGCTTTCGGCGCGTCGGACGTGAAGCTTGAGTTCCGACAGCTCGTCGAGGAGTTCTTCCATCTTCGGCAGAAATTCATGCAGGGGCGGGTCGAGCAGGCGAATCGTGACGGGCAGACCCGACATCGCTCGGAAGATGCCGACGAAATCATTCTTCTGAAGCGGCAGAAGCTTTTCAAGCGCCTTTTCGCGCGCGCCTCGTCCGTCGGCCAGAATCATCTCGCGCATCGCGGCCAGACGGCCTTCGCCGAAGAACATATGCTCTGTGCGACAAAGCCCCACGCCTTCGGCTCCGAAGTCGCGTGCAACCTGCGTGTCGTGCGGCGTGTCGGCGTTGGCTCTCACGCGCAGGCGACGGAATTCGTCGGCCCACGTCATCAGCTCGCTGAAGTCTTCACCGAGTGTGGGTTGAACCGTCGGGACTTTGCCTAAAAAGACGCGACCCGTTGAACCGTCAACCGTGATCCAATCGCCTTTGGTAACGGTCGTGCCGTTGACGTTAAATTGCTGCTGGCTGTAG
>CBDUCU010000655.1:0-2320 GCA_965365725.1 uncultured bacterium
GTCGGAGTCGAGCTGGTCAAACGCCTGATGGAAGATGCAAAGACGACTGCGCGCTGGTATTTGGGCGTGACGATGGGACGACCGACCGGACATCTCACGCTCGGCATCGGGAAGGCGGCGAGCGCGACCTGCACGATCATCCCGGAAGAGTTTGGCGCAGGTCACGTCTCGCTCTCGGACGTGGCCGACATCGTCGAGGGGACGATCATCAAGCGCCGCACGATGAATCGTCCGCACGGCGTGGTGCTGCTTGCCGAATCATTGGTCGAGCGTTTCAATCCCGAAGAGGTCTCGGAGCTTCAGGACGTTGACCGTGATGCGCAGGGCAATATCCGCGTCGCCGAAATCGACCTCGGACGCAAGGTTAAAAATGAAGTGCAGGTGCGACTTGAACGGCGCGGCATCAAGGCGACGATTGTCGATAAGACCATCGGCTACGAGCTGCGCTGCGCGCCGCCGATCCCCGTCGATGCGGAGTACGCGCGCGATCTCGGCTACGCCGCCTTTAACTATCTCTATGCTGGAAACTCCGGCGCGCTCATCACGATTCAGGGCGGCGAATTTAGTCCCGTCTCGTTTCAAGAGGTGGCCGATGCGTCAAGCGGTCGTGGTCGCCAGCGTTATGTTGACGTTGAGACGGAAAGCTACCGTGTGGCGCGCGAATACATGGTGAGAATCGAGCCGAAAGATTTTCAAGACGAAGCATGGCTCGAAAGGCTTGCGGAGGCCGGAGGTCTCTCGCGTGAAGATTTTATTACACGCTTTGGCAAGTTCTCTTAAGTAGGGCGGGCAGCCGCGCCTGTCTGTTTTCTCCAGAGCAAACAAGTCGATTGAGATTAATGGGCGGGCGTGGCCGTCCATCCTATACGCATGTCTCAACCTCAAATCACAATTTCGCGTCGCGGTGTGGAGCGCGTACGGGGCGGACATCTTTGGATTTATCGCAGCGACGTGCGCGATGCTGAAGAGACGACGGGCGGCGCGGTCGTGCGCGTTGCAGACGAGCGCGGGCGCTTTGTAGGGCAGGCGTTCTATTCGGCGCGCTCGGAGATTGCTCTGCGGATGTTGACGACGACGGGCGAGAGCTTAGACCGCGAGTGGTGGCGAAAAAGGATTCTCGAAGCCGCGCACAGGCGCGATGAGATTAAGCGTAAGGCGGACGCATACCGCATCGTCTATTCGGAAGGCGATCTGCTTCCGTCGCTGATTGTTGATCGCTACGGCGACGTGCTTGTCATGCAGACCCTTTCGCAAGGGACGGAAGCTCTAAAAAAGATTTTTGTCGAGTTGCTTGTCGAAGAGTTTGCGCCGCGCGCCGTGATTGAGCGCAACGACGTACGCGTGCGCGCGCTTGAAGGTTTGGCGATGACGGCAGGCGTGCTCTATGGCGACGCGCCGGAGACGCTGGAGGTCGTGCAGCACGGCGTGCGTTTTCAAGTCGCGCCGCTTGGCGGGCAAAAGACCGGCGCGTTTCTCGATCAACGAGAAAACCACCTGGCGGCGCGCTCCTACGCACGTGGACGCGCGCTCGATTGCTTTACCTTCAACGGCGGCTTTGCGCTGAGCGTGGGAGCGGTCTGTGAAAGCGTCGTCGGCATCGACATCTCTGCTGAGGCCGTTGCGGCCTCGCGCCGAAACGCCGAAGTGAACGGGGCGACAAACGTCGAGTTTCGTGAAGCAAACGTCTTCGATGCTCTACGCGAGTATGAGCTTTCTGACGTGCGCTTCGACACGATCGTTCTCGACCCGCCTGCCTTTGCCAAAAACCGCGCGAGCGTCGCGGCCGCCGCACGCGGCTACAAAGAGATCAATCTGCGCGCGCTCAAACTGCTTGCGCGCGACGGCGTGCTCATCACCTGCACCTGCTCGTATCATCTGAATGAGCAGATGTTTCTCGACGTGGTGACGCAAGCAGCAGCCGATGCTCGTCGCCGAGTGCAGATTATTGAGCGCCGCACACAATCGCGCGACCACCCCGTTCTCGTCGGCGTTCCTGAGACGCTCTATCTCAAATGCATCATCGCCCGCGTCATTGATTAACTATCTATTTGTGGCGGCTTTGGTTCGATGTCGAGAAAAGCTTTACGAGGCGATAAAGAAATTCCTGACTCTCGTAGAGAGACTTGACACCGACGCGCTCGTCGCGCCCGTGCGAGCGGTTGTCGTCGATATCGGAGAAGAGGCCGGACACGCCATAGACGGGGATGCCTTCCTGTCGAAAGTAGAGGCTGTCGGTCGCGCCCGTGCCCATGATGGGGATAACGGGAACGCCGGGCCACATCTCCTGCGTGAGCTGCTCGATAGGACGGACAATCTCTGC
>CBDUCU010000656.1:0-2319 GCA_965365725.1 uncultured bacterium
CGGCTACATGGGCTACACGATGCAGCTCAAGGCAATGTACGAGGGCACAGCCCCGCAGATTGCCAACGAGATTGATCGCGGCTCGCGCGCCGATGCCGTGATTCTGACGGGCGGTTGACCGAGCGTCTGTCACCGCACGGTCGTTGCGGTTCAACGCGAAATTGAGATGCGCGGCGTGCCGACGGTTCTCATCACCGTCAGCCCCGAAGTCTCCGCGCAGATGCGCCCGCCGCGCGCTCTCTATCCGAAGGGTTTTAAGATCGGCAACAGTCTGGGTCGCCCAAAGATGCGCGAGCTTCAAAAACAGGTCTTGCGCGACGCGCTCACGATGCTGACGGAGAACACGCGGCCCGGCGCAATCGTCACGCGCGAATATGCGGAATACGGCGAACAGTATGATCCGCCGCGCGTCAAAAATTAAGCGTCTCAGCCCAAAGCGCAAGCTATTTATGGCCTGCGCTTTGGACTGAGACGTTTGTTGAAAGATATCGGTTGACCCTCAAAGACTCTCTGTTACAATCCCTGCCTTCCTCGCTCGCAACAGTTTTCGCTTTTACTCACCTTAGGAGAGAACCTGTCAATGATTACAGATGATGAGCTACGGCAGATCATGCCCACTATCCCCGCGCCGCGCAGGGCAGAGCTTTTGCTGCCATTGCAGAGGGCGGCAGAAGAATTTGGCATCAACAATCATCTGCGCGAGGCCGCATTCCTCGCCAACCTCGCCGTTGAGACGGGCGAATTTCGTCTGATGGTCGAGAACCTCAACTACTCTGCGCAGGGGCTTCTCAAAGTTTTCAAAAAGTATTTCACCCCCGCACAGGCGCAAAGCTATGCGCGCCAGCCTGAACGAATCGCCAACCGCGTCTATGCCAACCGTATGGGCAACGGGCCGGAATCATCCGGCGACGGATGGAAGTATCGCGGGCGCGGAGTTATCCAAATCACTGGCCGCGACAACTATCGTCGTCACGGCAACGCCATCGGCGTTGACATCGAGCACGACCCCGACCGTGCCGCCGACCCCGACGTGGCCTTTCGCATTGCCGGGGCTTTCTTCAAGTCGAATGGCTGTAACCAGCTTGCCGACCAGCAAAATTTCGCGGGCGTTTGCAAAGCCATCAACGGCGCATTTCCACCGCACGGATGGATAGAGCGACAGAGATATTACAATCGTTCGCTACAGGTCTTGAGCGTCGGCGACCAACCTGCCCCGATAGACGACGCTGCCGGAACGATGCGCTCTTTGCCCGGAGTCAACCTGCGAGGCTCATCCGTCTTTAGCGGGCGCGAGCGCGAAGTTCCCCAAGGGCTTTCGCGCGGCATCTATCCGGGCCGCGACCTTGTGATGGCCGAGACGGTTGAAGAGGTCAGGCCAGTTGCAGCAAAGAAAGCTGTCAAGAAATCTGCAAAGAAAGCAACGAAGAAAGCGGCGAAGAAAATTTCCGGGAAAAAGACCGCAAGCAAAAAGTCTGCAAGCAAAAAGAGCGTCTCGAAAGCTTCGGGCAAAAAATCTTCTGGCAGGAAAGGCGCTGCAAAAAAAGCAACTTCAAAAAAGAGCGCAACGAAAAAAGTCTCGGCAAAGAAAGCCGGTGGAAAAAAGGGCGGCGGGAAGAAGCGTCGTTAAGATAAAACCCGGTTGATGGAATGTGAGCGGGGGCTGCTTGCGGCCCCCGCTCATGCGTAAAGGCATTTCTCTACCGCACATCTCAAAGCTTGTGCGTCTCGGCTCAAACCGCGTTAAGATAAATCTCATGATAAAAACAATCGGTCTGGTTACGGGCGGCGGCGACGCTCCCGGTCTTAATGCGGTCATCCGCGCCGTCGTCAAGACGGCTGCGGGCGAGTATGGTTTGCGCGTTGTCGGGATCGAAGACAGCTTTGAGGGATTGCTCGGCGAGATGCACACGCGCGAGCTGCGTCCATCGGACGTGCGCGGTCTTCTGCCGCGCGGCGGAACGATTCTCGGCTCGCGCAATCGAGGGCGATTTGTCGAGCGCGGCGCAGACGGCGAGACCACACGCCCTGACGAGATTTACCGCGAGGCCGTCTCGAATCTGGAAAAGCTCGGCATCGACGCGCTCGTCGCCGTCGGCGGCGAAGGCACGCTTGCCATCGCGCAAGAATTTGTCGAGCGCGGTTTTCCCGTCGTCGGCGTTCCCAAAACCATCGACAACGACCTCGCCGCGACAGAGTTGACCTTCGGCTTTCTCACTGCGCTCGACATCGCCACAGAAGCTCTCGACCGCCTGCACACGACCGCCGAGTCGCACGACCGCGTGATGATTCTTGAAGTAATGGGGCGACACACGGGATGGA
>CBDUCU010000657.1:0-2318 GCA_965365725.1 uncultured bacterium
CTGCTTCTTGTGCCGGCCCTGCACTTCGGCGCGCGTCGTGATCGTCTCTTTGTATGGGACTTTCGGCGGATGAAGCGCGACCTCGACGTGATAGCGGTTCTTTAATTTCTCGACGACCGTTTCGATGTGAAGCTGGCCCGAACCCGAAAGGATAAACTCTTTGGTCTGCGCATCGCGCGTGAAATGAAGCGACGGGTCTTCTTCCAAAATCTTATGCAGCGCAACTGAAATCTTTTCCTCGTCCTGACGCGACTTTGGCTCGATGGCAAAAGCGATGGCCGCCTCCGGGTATTCGACCTGATCGTAGAGAATCGGCTGCGCTTTGTCGGAAAGAGTGTCGCCGGTCTGTGTCTCCTTGAGCTTGACGCAGGCGATGATGTCGCCGGCGTTTGCCTCCTCGACTTTGTCGAGCTGTTTGCCCTGCATCGAATGGAGAGCGCCAAGTCGTTCGCCCACGCTGCGCGTTGTGTTCAGCACGTTCGCATCATGTTTGATATGACCGCTGACGACTTTCATGACGTTGATGCGTCCGGCGAAAGGGTCTGCGATAGTGCGAAAGACATAGGCCGAAAACGGTTCGCTCTGATCGTACTTGCGCGTGGCAGGCTGTCCGCCGTCCGCTTCGGCGGCAGTCTTGCCGCGTTCGGCTTCGTGCGTGTTTGGTGCGGGCGCATAATCGAGTATTGCATCCAGGAGGTTTGAGAGCCCGACCAGCGTCGTCGATGAGACAGCAAAAATCGGACAGAGGCGGCTTCCGGCAATTGCCTTCGGGATATTTGCAACGATGTCTTCTTCGGGCAGCGTGTCGGTCTCGAAATACTTCTCCATCAGAGAGTCGTCTGATTCGGCGATGACTTCAATCAGACGCTTGCGCTCCTTGTCGATTACGTCGCGTCCCGCGTCAGGAATGGGAATCTCTTTGGGCTTGCCGTTTGTGTCGAACTCGTAAGCCTTCATGTGGACGATATCGACCACGCCGCGAAAGTTTGCTTCCTGTCCGATGGGGAGCGTGAAGGGAACGATGGCACGACTAAAGGTCGAGCGCGCCGTATCGAGCGCATGGCCGAAATCAGCGTGCTCTCTATCCATCTGATTGACGACCATCATACGCGGCGTTTGAAACTCGTTGGCGTAAGCCCAGGTCTTTTCGGTCTGCACCTCAACGCCTTTGACGGCGTGGATGACAAAGAGCGCACAATCGGCGACGCGCAGCGCAGGTCGTGAGTGCGTGATGAAGGCGGCATAACCGGGCGTGTCGATAAAGTTCACCTTGTGCTCGCGCCACTCGCAATGCGCGAGCGAGGTGTTGAGTGTGATCTTGCGCGCGATTGAATCTTCCTCGTAGTCGGTGACGGTCGTCCCTTCATCAACCTTGCCCCAGCGCGGCGTTGCGCCCGCGATGTGGAGAAGCGAGCTGACGAGCTGCGTTTTGCCAGTATCGCCGTGTCCGACGATTGCGAGGTTGCGTATGTGGTCGGTGGAATAAACTTTCATATCAGTGGATTAGCAGGAGCTTCCTTTCGAGAGTTTTACAATTAGCGCGCGTGGTTTTAACTGGCCCGTTCTCCACGTCGCTTATCGAGCTTTGCCGAGATGTGTGCGGAATAAGACTTCGGGCTTAACGTTTAATTTATCCGAGCATTTAAGTGAAAAGCAAGGCGTGCGCAGAAGACGTATTTGCGGGGCGATGAGGGCGGAAATCCAAAGGTACTCTATTTGCCAGAGCTATCAACGGCGGCAATTCATACCAACCGCCGCCGGCTGCAAAACTCTCCCGTTGATGACTTTATAACATTGAGGAGGTCTGGGATGAGATTCTGTTTCGATACACTGAAGCGGACGATTAGCGCACTACTTTTGGGGATCGTCCTGTTGGCTGGCATGAGCATCTCTGCCGAGGCGCAGAAGCGTCATGGCAGACGCTGGGAACGAAACGACAACGGTCGTCACCTGGGTTGGACGCGTGGCCGCCATCGCGGATGGCGAAACCGCGAGCGCAACTGGGAAGACCGCGACGAGCGACGCACGCTCGGCCGGCATTGGCGGCGGGAACGACGTGATTTAAGGCGACATCAGATGAGCGAGCGGCGCGACTACCGTCGTGATGCCTTCGGCGACCGCGTTTCATATAACGGCTCGCGCAGGCGCGACTTAAGTCGACATCAACGCGACGAGCGCCGCGCACTCAAAGAACATCAAAAGTCAGAGCGACAGGCTTACAACAAGAATCGTTTCTAACGTCGCATTAAACTGACGACGAAAACAGGGCGCGCCCATGTTTGATATCGGTCAAACATGGACGCGCCCTTTTTATGTTA
>CBDUCU010000658.1:0-2313 GCA_965365725.1 uncultured bacterium
CGTGCGGGCCTTCAATCTCTTTTACCTGACCTTGAAGAAACCAACGCTTCCAAGGACCCATCGGGCGCTTTTGAGGCCCTCGTCCGGCGACCGTGTCGGCCATGTTTCCAAACTCCTCACCCGAAGCAGAATGTGTGGAGCATTAACCTTCTTTGAGCATGAATATGACTTGTGCTCGCTTGCCGGTTCTCAGCTAAAGGCGCAACTTTTCGCGTGGTGGGCCATACATTTCAGCCCATCTCGTATCTACTCGATACAAAAGTTCATGGTACGCGGGAGATTTGTACCAAACCATCTCGGATAAGACAATCCCTTAACCTCTTTGTCAAAGCGTGTGCCCGCGAAAGCCTTGAGCCGAGCATCGATCAGAACAATTATTCTTTGCGTTCACTATTCGAATAACAGTGGTTTGATTGTAGTCGATTCCACCAACCCACCTCAATCAATCGCCCGGCACTGTTGGCTGAACACTTTTCCAACTCTTTGCTGACCGCTTTTCTATTATGCTAAAGTCTGGAATCTACAGGGCTTTGACAGTGTTGATGAAGAGAGCTTGTAAGAATTTCCAGCTGTTTTGGCCCGTCTCTTCCGTTCTTTCATTAGTCAAAAAACAGTGTGTGCGAGCAGAACTCCTCACCATCACGTCGGATTTGTGTAGATGAACCCAAGCAACAGCAACGACAAAACTGATGCGGGCGTAGTCCAACTCTCGGATGCGCGACGCGCTGCACAGAGCCGCACCTCTGCTGCACGCGCTATTCTTGAACGCGACATTGAAGAAGCGCGCGAACTGCTCGACCGGGGACTCTCGACCGAAGCTGAAAAACGTCTGCGGCAAATCATTGCTTCGGCGCGCACCGACAAAAATTTGCAGGCCAGTGCGCGCTGCCAACTCTCCATCGCGCTCGAAATGCAGGGCCGGTTTATCGACTCGTTTGAAGCCGTCAAGATGTATGAGCCTGCTGAGGCGCGCGAAAAGCTCGACGCTGAGATTGCTTCTTGCCTGCGCGTACAGATCGGCATTGCGCACAACTACAATGGCGATCAACCAAAGGCCATCGCGCTTTTGCAGGCAGAGTTGCGCGAAGCCGAAGCGAGCGGCTCGGATTCGCGTCTCGGGTCGGTCTATTCAGCGCTGGCGCGCGTTTATCGACACATCAACGAATATTCAATCGCTCACGATTTCGCCTCCAGAGCGCTCGAACATTGCCGGCGTACAGGTGATTGGCGAAGTCTGGCTGAAGCCTATTTTTCAATCGGTTTGACATCGACGCAGGAAGGCTCTGCCGAAGAGGGGCTTGAGAATTTCGAGCAGGCGGCGAAAATTATCGGCGACCGTCCGGCCACTTATCTTTTGGCCCGCATCTACAACAACATTGGGGGTGCGCTCTGGTTTTTGAAACGCCCGCATGAAGGCATCCGCTCGCTTGAGAAGGCCGTCGCCTATTACGAAAGCACTGAGCACAAGGCCAACGCGACCATCGGCTACAACAATCTCGGCATCAACCTCACGCTCATCGGCGAATGGCAGCGCGCCCGTAACTGTCTTTTGCATGCGCTCGAACTCTCGCATCAGGTAGATCAGAAAAAGTCTCTCGCGCCGATGATCTTCGATTCGCTCGGCGAGCTTCATCTGCTTCAAGGCGATCTCGAAGCAGCGCAAGACTATCTTGTCCGCGCCGTCGATGCCGCGCTCGAACACGGCAATAAATGGTATGCACGGCAGGCAATGTGTACGCTCGGTCGCTGCCATCTGGCGATGGGGAAAATCGACTCTGCGCTCGCCGTCGGGCAAGAGGCTTTGCGACTTGCCGAGAAGATCAGCGACCGGCAGGCAATCTGCGATTCGATGCTGCTCATCGCCGAGGCGCGCCTCAAGAGCCGGAGGCTCGATGAATGCGCCGCGCTTCTTCAAGAAACGCTCAAAGACAATTCCGACACAGCGCCCGACATCGCTTTAACGGGCGAGACGCAGAGGCTCTTTGGAGAGCTTGCGCTCGCGCGCGGCGATGCGACTCTGGCGGCTCATCATTTGGGTCGCAGCAATTCGATCTTCGACATGCTCGGCGACCGCTATCGCAGCGCGCGCGCAAAGCTTCTGCTCGCACGCGCCTTTGCCAAATCGCAGCCGGAGCGCGCCGCCGAGCACGCGTCTCTTGCCGTTCGCGCCTTTGGCGAGCTTGGCGCGCAGCTCGACCTCAAGCATGCCGAAGAATTTCTCGCCGAGTTGGAACAAATCTCTGCGGGACATTCCGACGAGCCTCCAGCGACGGCTCAACTTCTCACGCTTCGTCTGGCTGAGGCAACCGCTTC
>CBDUCU010000659.1:0-2297 GCA_965365725.1 uncultured bacterium
ATGGACGCCCAACTGCGCCCGGAAAAAATTGACGACAACGATGTCGCCGCGCGCGAGTTTGGGCAGCCCGTAGTAGATGAGCTTGTTGACGAAGATGCGGTCGCTGTGGCTCTCTTCGGTGTTGAAATCGCCTTCGTCGTCCGTCCCGCCGTGCAGACGCGAAAGCATCGACGAGCCTTCGACCTTGACGGGCTGCACGACAAAGACGATGACGAGCGTAGCAATCATCAAAGCGACAACGAGGTCGCGCAAAAGCAGACGCGCTTCTGCCCAAAAATGGCTGCGCGCTTCCTTTTCCAAACGTCGCACCTCGATGTCGCCGTCATCAGAGGCGGCGACCGGCCCGAACGGGTGCGTCTCTTTATTTGTGCGTCTAAACATAAAGCTCTTCGGCGCTCAGTTCTCGTCGTTTGCCGACACTACGCGATAACCGAGAGCATAGATGGCCTTGAGCGTCTCCATCGCGATCGCGCGGTCATACTGTTTTTCCGATTCGGGAAGCTCGTCGTAAGGCACAAGACAGGGATGCTCTCTGGCTTGATCATTACGCTGCTCGCCGTAACGCCAACCCTCTTTGATGCGTCCGGCAGCCCAATGATCGTGTGCGTTCTCGGCAAGCTTTTCGGTGAGCCGGTCAATCTCTTTCGGAAGACTAATGTGCTCGGTCTGAATAGGACGAGGCTCGTACATCCCTGCTCCTTATAAAATACTGATGAACTTGCGCGTCGAATCAATTTTGGAGGTTATCTGCGCGGCTCGCGCTTTGTCAACGCGGGGACGGTTTTCACGCGCCCCATGCTTTTTATTCCGAAAACTGAAAACTGTCTTCGGCTTGACAGCCGCTCTGCGGCCTCAATATGATGCGGCGTAAAGTATTGCTACCCTTGAAGAAACAGCAGTCCGGGCAGCTCTCGCATGCGAGACTTCAGCGAGGCAGGAGGAAGCAAGTGATAAAACTCGACATCGTCAACCGCGTGGCCGACCGCACAGGCGTACCGAAGATGAAGGCCGAACAAGCCGTCGATGCGCTCTTTCATTCGATGAAAGAAGCGCTCGCGCGCGGCGAAAGAATCGAGCTGCGGGGTTTTGGCGTTTTCGTCGTCAAGCCGCGCAAACGCGGCGTGGGTCGCAACCCGCGTACGGGCGAAGAGGTCGCCATCCCTTCGGGCAAAACCATCCGCTTCAAGCCCGGCAAAGAGCTCCAGGCGCATGGCTTCGAGGGCGAAGATCACGAAGCGGATCACGAACACGACGCGGATGAGCCGTCCGCCGAAGGCACTCCGGGCACAAACAACCCTACGTCCTTTACAGGATTCTAAGGGCCGTATTGAGCGACGTGTGATAAGCAGGAAGCACTGCGGTCAGAAGACAAAAATGAAGAAGGCGAAGATGCTTTTCTTCTGACTTCCAACTTCCGCTTTCCTTATCTCTCCTCACTCTTTTTTTATGTCTGAGACAATCAGGGTCGTACCAAGTTTTGTCGAGCCGAACGAGTTGTATCTGCGTCGGCGTGCGACGCGTCCGACGGCGCGCGAGTGGGCGCGTCACGGCGCGCTCTTTTTTCTGACGGCGTTGACGACCACGTGTGCAGGCGTTCTCTCCGCCGTCGTCCAACACAAAAATCCAGAGCCGTCGTTGCCACTCGATACACCGCTCGACTATCTGTTTTTTATCCCCGCTTATTTTATAAAATTTTTTGCTGCGGTCGCCGCCTTTGCGCTTGCCGAGCCGGTTTATCTTGCCGAGGGCGCGACCTTCGGCGGCGCGGTGCTCTTTATCCTGCTCTCGCACGAGATGGGACATTACATCGCGTGCCGTCGCTACGGCGTTGATGCGACGCTTCCATATTTCATTCCTGCGCCACCCTTTTTCCTCGCGGGCACGCTCGGCGCATTTATCAAGATCAAATCTCCGATTCCTTCGCGTCGCGCTCTCTTTGACATCGGCGTGGCCGGGCCGCTGGCGGGATTTGTCGCACTAATCCCAGTTGCTCTGGCCGGACTCTTTTGGGCCGAGCCGCAGACCGCTTCGCTTGCATCGGGCGGAATTATCCTCAACGACCCGCCCTTGCTGCGCATGCTCGCGCCCTTTTTTGGCATCGCTGATTTGCCGACCATCGCGCCGAACCCTTTTTACTTGGCGGCATGGGTCGGACTGCTGGTAACGAGCCTGAACCTGATGCCGGTCGGATTGGTGTCGCGAGTCGAGACGGTCGCGATCGGCGGGGCCCCGGTATACGGCTCCGACGCGATCGCCGGCACCGTCAACGCCATCCTCAAGGATGATTATGACGGGAT
>CBDUCU010000660.1:0-2295 GCA_965365725.1 uncultured bacterium
ACGCCTCCACACCGTCGAAACCACTCAAGCGTTGCACTATTGGGAAATGGACTGTAAGTCCAAACGGGAGACTATACGTATGCCTCCCACATCTGTCAAGCGCACCTCAAGCCGAGAGCCTTCTCGCACGCAAAATTCTTCGTTCTCTCGCCCGACAGTTTCTGCTACAGTGGCCGCAAACGAGCCGTTTAGATGCGAAAAGATCGAAAAAATTAGCTTAACACTTAGAAAGGGATTAAAAGAATGGCGCAACAAGGCAGGCAGAACGTTTTAGACAACTATGTGACGGTGGCCGAGCGCGTAGCGGCCTTTCATCAAGCATACCCGACTGGGCGAATCAACACTTCGATCATCCAGCACGATGCCGAGAGCGGCTTTATATTGATGCGAGCTGAAGTCTATCGCTCGGCGGATGACGCAAGTCCATCAGCCACCGGCCACGCCTTCGAGGTTCGCAGCGAGAGTTATGTAAACAGAACTTCCTATATCGAGAACGCAGAGACTTCGAGCGTCGGTCGTGCGCTTGCGCTTTTGGGCTTCGAGGTCAGACGCGGCATCGCCAGCCGCGAAGAGATGGAGAAGGCCGCGCGCATGCAACCCGAACGCGCTTCGACGGAGAGAGCTCCTGCTTCGGCTGTAAAGCCTGCCCCGCGCAGCAAACCCGAAGCCGAACAAACACCAGCCGATCTCAACACCTCGATTCTCGAAGCCGCTTCTGCGTTGGGCTATGACGCGCCGCGCGTCCGCAAGTGGGTCAACCAACGATTCGATGTCACGGGCGGCCTCGACTCTCTCACCGACCATGACAAAGGCGAAATACTCAAAATCTTTCGCGAGCGCGCGCAGGATTCACAGACGAAAGTGGCGCAAAGATGAGACAGCCCTCCACATAAGAATTCCTATGCAGAAAAAGGTAAAGGCCGGCTGAATTAATTCAGCCGGCCTTTGATGATTCAAGCGGGTTGAGGACGACTAAATGTCGTCATCCTCACTTGCATCAATTTCCGTCGAAGCATCGCCGTCACCTGCCGCCACAGCCTTGACCGTTGTGGGCGTGGGGATTTCGACAGGTTCGGGAAGAAGGTCTGCAATGTCGATTGAAGGCTCTTCTTTGGCCTGATCAACCGTCGGGTCGCGGTCGACATGGACGTTGCGATAAAACTCCATCCCTGTGCCCGCCGGGATCAGGCGGCCCATGATGACGTTCTCTTTGAGGCCGCGCAGATAGTCGATGCGACCTGAGATGGCGGCTTCTGTCAGCACGCGCGTCGTCTCCTGGAATGAGGCGGCGGAGATAAACGAGTCGGTTGAAAGCGACGCTTTTGTGATTCCCAGAAGAAGCGGCTCGGCCTGTGCGGGCTGGCCATTTTCTGCTGCGACGCGCGCGTTCTCGTCCGTGAAGCGGAAGCGGTCAACCTGCTCGTCCAAAAGGAAGTCCGTATCACCCACATCTGAGACCTTCACCCAACGAAGCATCTGTCGGACGATCACTTCGATGTGCTTGTCGTTGATGTTTACGCCCTGCAGACGATAGACCTCCTGAATTTCGTTTGTCAGATACTCCTGCAAACGGTTCATACCCAAAACACGAAGGATGTCGTGCGGGTTCAAAGGCCCATCCATCAGAGCTTCACCCGCGCGGACGCGGTCGCCCTCCTGCACGTTGATGTGTGTGCCGCGCGGAATGTCATATTCACGCTGCTCGCCGTCGTCGCCCGTGATGATAAGGCGGCGCTTGCCCTTGGCAATCGGGCCGAGCGCGACCATGCCGTCGATTTCAGACATAACGGCTGTCTCGCGCGGCTTGCGAGCCTCGAACAGCTCGACCACGCGCGGCAGACCGCCCGTGATGTCTTTGGTCTTCGTCGTCTCGCGCGGAATCTTTGCAATCACGTCGCCCGGCTCGACCGCGTCGCCGTCATGCACCATGAGGTTTGCGCGCACAGGCATCTGATAGGTCTTTAAGACCTTGTTTGAGCCGCTGCGAATTTCAAGACGCGGCTGCTTCTTTTCGTCGGGCGAGTCTTTGACGACGAGACGCGACTGGCCCGTCACCTCGTCAACCTCTTCGTCAACCGTCACGCCTTCTTTGAGGTCCTGGAACTTCACCTGACCGGCAACCTCTGTGAGGATGGCGAAGGTGAACGGGTCCCAAGTCGCAAGCATCTGATCTT
Source organism: uncultured bacterium (assembly GCA_965365725.1). Taxonomy (GTDB): domain Bacteria; phylum Acidobacteriota; class Blastocatellia; order Pyrinomonadales; family Pyrinomonadaceae; genus DASQDT01. The sequence continues at coordinate 2,175 of CBDUCU010000660.1, forward strand.
CTTTGACGCGCGCGCCGTTTTCGACGTGGATGTGCGCGCCGTAAACGATCTGGTGACGCGCGACTTCGCGCCCGCGCTCGTCGTTAATTGTCAGAGCGCCGTTGCGATTCATCGCAATGAT
>CBDUCU010000661.1:0-2293 GCA_965365725.1 uncultured bacterium
CGCCGTTCTCAACGCCGCAAACGAAGAGGCTGTGAGCGCGTTTCTCGACGGGCGCATGCGCTTAACTGATATTCCAAGAGTCATTGAGAGAGTCATGGACGCGCACACTCCGCGAAAAGTAGATAGCTTACAGACGGTCGGCGAGACAGACGCATGGGCGCGTGAATGTGCGCGCGAGGAGATCGAGCGTTTGAAAAGGGCCGAGAAAATTGTCGCGTGAGGACGCATGCGTTTGACCGACACTTAAAAAGGTTGGACAATCGGTACAACCGCCCGCAGTCGATAGTTCTCTAAAGACGCGGGCTTCAAAAGTTTATCTGGAGCGGAAGAGAAGGGAAATATGGCTTTTTATCTGGCCTTTATCGTTATCCTCGGCGCAGCCGTCATCATTCACGAATTCGGGCATTTTATTGTCGCAAAACTTTTAGGCATACGCGTCGAGACCTTCTCGGTCGGGTTTGGCAAACGTCTGTTCGGAAAGAAGTGGGGGACGACCGATTACCGCGTGAGCCTTATTCCGCTTGGCGGCTACGTTAAATTGGGCGGCGACGAATCAAATGCAGGGCTTGAAGAAGGCTCGAACGACGCACACATACCGCTCAAAGAACGCTTTGATTTGCGACCGCGCTGGCAGAAGTTTCTGGTGGCGGTGGCAGGCCCTGTAATGAACATTTTGACGGCCATCGCTATCCCGCTTATCGGTGCGATGTGGGTGGGCGCGCCTGTCATGCCGCCTCCGGTCGTGCGCAATATCGCACAAGGGGGCGCGGCTGAAGTAGCAGGCATTCGGCCTGGCGACCGCATAGTCTCTTTCAACGGGCGCGAAGAGAGCGAATGGCAAAAGATCAAAAACGACGCGATGCTCTCGCCCGAACAACCTATTGCGGTCGAGGTTGAACGCGAAGGCCAACGCATACCGCTTACGGTCGTTCCCAAAAAGAGATTGATCGAAGGCGAGGCCATCGGCGAACTCGGCATCATTCCCGACTACGGAAACGTGCCTGTTGAGATCGTCAGCGTTTTAAAAGACAGTCCGGCGGAAGGGGCTGGTCTTAAACCGGGCGACCGATACATTTCAGTTGGCGGCGAACAGGTGCGTAGCTCCGAGCAGGTGATGCAGTACATCAAAGATCACCCGACCGAGCAGATTCGCATACGCATCATGCGCGACGGGCAGGAACAAGAAGTCGCCGCAACGCCGAGCGTCATTGACGGTCAGCCCCGCCTCGGCGTGACACAGGCCGAAGTCTCTCCAATTCAGAAACTCGGATTGGGCGCTGCCACGTCCTACGCGGTGGCGGACAACATCGAAATGCTGCGGCTGACGGGCATGGCGCTCAAGCAGGTCTTTACCGGACAGCGCTCCGTGCGCGACACGTTTAGCGGCCCCATCGGAATTGCTGAAGCATCCAAAAAAGCTGTCGAGGAGGGCGGACTCGAAGGCGGCTTCCGCATGCTCGGATTTCTCAGTCTCAACCTCGGCGTGTTCAACCTTCTGCCCATCCCTGTGCTCGATGGCGGCATGATCTTCATGCTTCTCATCGAAGGCATACTGGCGCTTGTGGGCTTAAGTCTTTCGATGCGCATGCGTGAACGCATCCAGCAGGTCGGTTTTGTCTTTCTGCTGTTGCTGATGGGTTTTGTCATCGTCAACGATGTGACAAAGGTCGCATCCAAATTTATCAACTCTAACAATCCACCAGCAGCCACTGAGCAGAAATAGTCGCAAGGCTCGACTGCGAGAGGTTGATTTGACGACCCTTTGCAATCGAGCCTTGTCGCTTAAACGAATATATGAGACGAGAGACAAGAGCAGTCAAGGTCAAACACTTACAGATTGGCGGCGGCGCGCCCGTCGCCGTCCAGTCAATGACGAAGACCGAGACAACCGACGTTGACGGGACTGTTCGCCAAATCGAAGAGATGACGAGGGCCGGATGCGAGATCGTCCGCCTCGCCGTCCCGAATCCTGAAGCCGCAGTCGCGCTCAAAGAGATCAGGCGGCGCGTGCCCGATGTGCCGCTTGTCGCCGATATACATTTTCATTACAAGCTTGCGTTGATGGCGCTTGAAGCAGGCGTTGACAAGCTGCGTCTGAATCCCGGAAACATCGGCGCGCATGAGCGCGTGCGCGAGGTCGTACGCGCCGCCGCCGCTCAGAAAGTTCGTGTCGATGTTTTTGATCTGATTGAAGAAGGAGCCGCAGGCGATGCGGTTAGCGAACGCGATCTTGCATCGGGCCGCGGCCTCTACGCGGACGTCGCGTCGGCCGTCACGGCCACCGGGACCGACA
>CBDUCU010000662.1:0-2280 GCA_965365725.1 uncultured bacterium
CGGGTCTGATCGGTGGCGACATCATCACAAAGTTTGATGGCAAGACAATTGACAGCGCGCGCACCATGTCGCGCACGCTTGCCGCCACGCCGCCGGGCAAGACCGTCGAGGTCGAGTTTATCCGCGACGGCGAGGCGAAAAAGACGATGCTCACGACCGGCGCACGCTCTGACTTCAGAGGCTTGCGCGATCTTGAAGCCCGACCGGGCGGGACGGGTCGCATCGGGGTTGACGACCTTGAGCGCGCACGCGTACCCGATACGCCCAATAGTTATGGCGTAAAGATCGGCGATGTTAACCGCAACGAGCCTGCCTACCTCGCCGGGATAAAAGAGGGCGACATCGTCACCGAATTTAACGGCAAGCCCGTGCGCACGGCGGGCGATCTGCGTCTTCGCATCTATGAAGCCGTGCCGTTGGAGACGATCAAGGTCGTACTTTTTCGCGGTTCTGAACGGATGGAAATCCCCGTTAAGATGGGTGGAAGCAAGGACAACTAACTACGAGGCGCGCCGTATTCCCTGAGCCGCGCCTCCATCTCGCGCCGCACGTCGGCGCGATCTTCTTCATCTTCGTCAGGCTCAAACAATTCAAACAACGCATAAGGCGGATCGGCCACAAGGCGCAACTCCCAAGCCTCGCGGCCCTCTGCCGCAGCACGCGTAAACCACATCGCATCCACATCGGACGCTTCAACCGGCACGGCTTCAAAGACCGCTTCGTTTCCTTGCACACGCAGAAGTTCCAACGTCTTTGCCGACATCAATGCGCGCACAAGCCGCCAGCCATGCTTGCGGTAAAATCCAAGCGTCTCACGAAATTTTTGTAGCTGATCCATCAAAAGTGCGACCCCGCCGTTTAACCTCTGTCGTTCTGAATCGTTTCGCATAGGATACAAAGATGCATCAGTCGGCGGCAACAGAGCAGATCGGTCGTTGACCGCATCGCTCCGACGCACATATCATTAGCCGAAGAAGTTTGCTAAAACATTCCTTGGCGCAGAATTACTCTGATCCGAAGTTGAGCGAAGAGAAGATAAACAACAACGCGTCGTCGGCCTTCCAACGCGCGCTTGCACGCCTGCTTGAACGGCGCGGCATACGCCCATCCGACATCTGTCCGACATCTGACCTGCTCGCGCGACGATTGATGGAAGAGTACGGCGCAATGTTCGTCGCCGCCGAGACGGTGCTTGTGCCGACGCGCTGCGTCTTTGAAAGTGAGAATGAGGTCGAGGAGTTTCAGCGTCGTGCGACGTGGCGCACCGAAATATTTGACGGGGCGCGCATCGAGCTACAGCCGGCGGCGATGGATGCGTTGGTCGCTGCACGTCGAGAAGCGGAAAGTGAAGGCCTTACGGTCAGGCCGCGCGGTGGAGACGAAGCCGCGCGGCGTGCGTTTGCCGACACTTTGCGTTTGTGGGATTCGCGCTGCCATCCGGCCATCGCACACTGGTGCAAGCAAGGGCGACTCTCGCCTGAAGATGCAGAAGATTTACGCACGATGACGGTGCGCGAACAGGTGGCAGCCGTGCTCGCCCACGAAGAGAGCGGTATCTTCTTTAGTAAGGATTTTACAAAGAGCATTCTCCAATCGGTCGCCGCGCCCGGCGCATCGCAACATCTGGCGATGCTTGCTTTCGACGTAGTTGAATTTCAGGATGCGCGCGTGCGGCGCGTGCTGGCGCGTCACGGCTGGTTTCAGACGGTCTTGAGCGACCTGCCACATTTCACTTTTCTCGGTCTCGCCGAAGAGGATCTGACCGAACGAGGACTTCGGCGCGTTGACGCGCACGGCCAGACCTTTTGGGTTCCGGACATGGGATAAGACCGTCAATCGTCAATCGTGAGTCATCAATCGACTTTGTTATCCGGCTTGCAATCTAGCCGTGTGAGCCCGAGAGTCGTTCAATCTCTATTTACGATTGACGATTTACCGATCACGATAAAAACTTGACTACATTCGCGCGCCACTGTAAAACCGCGCGTGCGATACGACGAAGCAAGTCTTCCGGTCTGCCGGGCAAGCTTTACAAAAGAGCTTCCGTGAACAAAGCCCTCCCCGAAGGGGCTTGGCCGGTCGCCTGCAACAAAACCCGATAACTTCTAAAGGAGATTCACAATGGTTTTATGTCCGTCTTGCGGGGCCGAAAATGCCGATGGCATGAGGTTCTGCGTCAAGTGCGGCTCGACAATCAGCCAGCCAGCCCCCTCCGCCGGTTCTTGGCAGCAGCCAAGCGGCAACCTCTACGACACACCGTCCGGCGGCGCGGGCGCGAGC
>CBDUCU010000663.1:0-2277 GCA_965365725.1 uncultured bacterium
GCAGATCGACGCGCATGCCGATCTGCGCGACGAGTATGACGGCACGCCGCACTCGCATGCCTCGATCATGGCGCGCATCGTCAAGGATTTGAAGATTCCTTCCGTACAGGTCGGCATTCGCTCGATCTCGGCTGAAGAGGCGCGCGTCATTGACGAGATTCCCACGCGCATCTTCTGGGCCAAAGACATCGTCGGGCGCACGGACTGGTGGGAGGATGCGGTTGCGGGGTTAACGGAAAATGTCTATTTAACTATCGACATCGACGGCCTCGACCCTTCGCTTGTCGCGCAGACGGGCACGCCCGAGCCGGGCGGACTCGGCTGGTACGAAACCATCGGTCTGATTCGCACGCTCGCGCGCACGCGTCGCGTCGTCGGGATGGATTTGACCGAATACTCTTACGTCGAAGGTCACAGCGCGTCGGCTTTTCTCTGCGCCAAGCTGATCTATAAATCTCTCTCCTTTATCTTTGAGCATGAGACCGAGCGCGTGCGCGGCGGCAAAACCAGCACGTCTTCGGCACGCGCGTGAAAGACGATTTTTAAGGAAAGGTTTTTGTGATGCGATTCCCTCCCTGGTAATTCACTCCTGAAAAATTTGCGCCGTCGCGCGTCGCCCAAGTTTGTGTGGTCTTCATGTCGCACAAGCGTCGGCGTGCGCTGGCGCGCTCGGTGATTCCTCCGCCATTGCGCGGACGTTTTCCTCATCCGACCCGAAACGTCCACCAGGTCATTGGCACAACGGAGAATCATCGAGATGGCACAGGAACGTCTGCAAACAAACAAAGCACCACTGCATGGAGCGTGCGCTGTCAAACGCGCGTCGCTGCTCTTCGTCTTCGGTCTGCTCTCGGTCGAATTTCTCGACGAGATTGTTGACGGAGTACATCGCGCGGCGTGGCCGCTCATCCGAAACGATCTCAAGCTCTCTTACATGCAGGTCGGCCTTCTTTTGAGCGTGCCCGGCCTGACGGCTGCCGGTATCGAAATCGTCATCGGTATTCTCGGCGACGTGTGGAATCGACGCGCGCTGATACTCGCCGGGGGATTCTTCTTTTCGTTAGCGTTGATCATGGCGGCGCTCAGCCAGAGCTTTTTTTGGCTGCTCGCGGCGTGGATTATCTTTTTCCCTGCGTCGGGCGCGTTCGTCAATCTGTCGCAGGCCGCTTTGATGGACGCAGAACCTTCGCGGCGCGAGCAGAACATGGCGCGTTGGACTCTCGCCGGCTCGTTGGCAAACGTCGCGGGGCCGCTTCTGCTCGGTGTTGCGGTCGCAATCGGCACGGGCTGGCGTGCGACGTTTATCTCAATCGCAATCCTCACATTGTTAGTGCTTCTGTTTGTGCGACGCTTTTCGTTCCCCTTACACGGCTGCCAAAAAGATGCGTCTCCGCTCAACTTCAAACAAGGGCTACGCGCTGCGCTCGGCGCGCTACGTCAGGGTCGGGTCGTGCGCTGGCTCCTGATGATTGAGGCGGGCGATCTGATGTTGAATGTGCTCTTCGGATTTCTCGCGCTCTACTTTGTGGACGTTGTGGGCGCAAGCGAGGCCGAAGCGGGGTTGGCCGTTCTCGTTTGGACGGGGGTCGGGCTTGCGGGCGACTTTCTTCTGCTTCCATTGCTTGAGCGCGTGTCAGGGCTTCTCTATTTACGCGCGAGCGCGTGCGCCGTGTTGATAGTCTTTCCCCTGTTTATGATTGTAGAAAATTTTCCGTCTAAGCTCGTCTTATTGGGGCTGCTCGGCTTTTGTAATGCAGGATGGTACGCGATTCTTCAGGCGCGTCTTTATGAAGAGATGCCGGGTCGGAGCGGGACGGTGATGGCGCTGGCAAACATCGCGGGCTTCTTCAATTATCTTGCGCCGCTTGCGCTCGGCTTATTCGCTGAACGCTTCGGATTGGCCCGGACAATGTGGCTGTTGATGATTGCGCCGCTCACACTTTTGTTGGGGATTGCGCACACTCAACGCGAATGAAACAGGTTTTGACGAGAAGCGCCGCGACGACGGTTCACGGCGCTTTTCTACCTGAGCGCCAGACGGTCGGCGAATCGATTTCCGACACTCTTGCAACTCTCTTTGCAACCGTTCTCTCCATGCTAAATAAGGACTTGCCTACAAAGATTCAATGGTGGTAAAGTCCCCGTCCCGGTAGTTAAATTTCTGCTGGCAACAGCATTCGATATGTGGGTAAGTCCACATCCCAACGGTCCCTTATCACGCCTTCCCTCGCGCAACATGAAGCCCGTCGGGAAGTTCATGAAATCCGTCACCATTTC
>CBDUCU010000664.1:0-2275 GCA_965365725.1 uncultured bacterium
CGCGAGAAGCGCGGCGCGCGTTCCCGCAGTTGATTCGGCAAACCATCTTTCGGCGTCAAAGATGCCGTGCGCCACCCACACCAGCATGAGCGGCAGCAACGGAACAAACGAACGCACATTGGCCTGCGTGACGGCGTAGCCCGCAACCATCGTCAGCATGAAAGCCGACAGGTAAAGCTCGCGCGCCGCACGCTGGCGCGTCCACTTGGTGCGGAAAAGGCCCAGCGCGGCAATGACGACGAAAGTCGGCGGGAAGATAAAGTTGGCAAACTCGTATTCAGACTTAAAAGCCTTCGTCAACTGCACGATCACAACCGAGAGGTCGGGCACAAGCGGAACTTCTTCGCCGCCGGGATGCGCAGCCGTGTTGACCTCGCGCGCATAGTTCCATGCGTGGCCCGCCACCTTTCCGCTCAGCGTCCAGCGCCCCAAACGCTCGCGCAGATAGAAGATGTATGGCAGCGCCAACGCCGCAAAGCTTCCAACCATCGCGGCACAGCCCACAAACAGATCGCGCGTCTTTGATTGACGTACGAAAAGCCGTGCGACAACGGCAAGCACAACGAGCAACGCAACGAAGCCTGCCGCTTCCGGCTTGAGCAGATAGCACGCGCCGAGCGCAAGACCCGCGCACACAAACGCGCGTACGCGTCCGCCCGCGAGCGCGCGCCAGCCCGCCACAACCGCGCACGCGAAAAGAAGCGAGAAGGCAGATTCGGTCAGGACGACCGTCGAATAGTGAATAAGCAGAGGGTGCGTGGCGACGAGCAATGCGGCGAGCACGGCGACGCTTCTGCCATACGCGTCGCGCGCGAGGATGTAGACGGGTATGACCGTCAGCGCGCCCGCTACCGTCGAGACGAGCTGGCCCGCGCGCTCAAGGTCTTCAACAAACAGCGCAGCAAACGCGATGAGCAAAGAATAGAGCGGAGGGAAATAATAGTGCATCCCGGCCGCAAAATTTCCGTAGCGAAAGTGGCGCGCGAAGATCGCATACATCACTCCGTCCGGCGTGAGCACCGACTCGAAGCTCAGCATAAGAAGCCGCAAGGCGAGCGCGACGAGCGTCCAGCACAAGACCTGTGCGGCCTCGCCCCTGAGCAGCGATGCGCGCCGCGCGCTCGCGTCGCCTGCGCGCTGCGAGACCGTCAAGGCCTCGACGTGTCGCGCGCCCTCAGCTTGATTTGTGAGATGCTCGGGCGCAGCGTCGGCCTGCGCAGTCTGATTGTTCATACACTTTGCTTGTTCTCAACTTAACGGAGGCCGCACAATAGAATCTCACCGAAGGACGTGTCAAATCGACGAGACACGCGCGGCGCGAAAAATGGCGCCGCGCCGCCCCGCACGCGCCGCCTTTATCATCTCGCCGCGCTTGCTTGACGACCCCAGCGCGCGCCGCTAGACTGCCCTGTCCTAAATACAGGCGAGATTTGCGCGCGGGCGGCGGGCGGCTTGACGAACCTCACGACGGCAGGCCACGCCGTGCACTCCGGAGGCGAGATTTTTTCGAGCGCGCGGCCTGCCCCGAAAGATGTTTTTTACATGGACGTGACGACTAACAAGGCGCGCGACACAGCCGCAGCCGCGATGCCGGTCGCCCTCGACAACGACGCATCTCGCCGCCCGTCGCAACCGCGCGACGACGCGCCTGAAATCCAACTCCCCGAAGAGCCGCTCGTTTCGATTCGCCCCAGCAAGTCCTGGGTGGCGCTCGATCTGCGCGCGGTCTGGGCCTATCGCGAGCTGCTCTATTTTCTGACGTGGCGCGACATCAAGGTGCGTTACAAACAGACGGCTCTGGGCGTTTTGTGGGCCGTGCTTCAGCCCACGCTGATGATGATTATCTTCACGCTCTTTTTCGGCAAGCTCGCAGGAATTCCTTCCGACGGCGTGCCCTATCCTCTGTTTGCTTACGCGGGGCTTTTGCCCTGGACGTTTTTTGCAAACGCCGTCAGCAATAGCGGCAACAGTCTGGTCGGCAGCTCGCACCTGATCACCAAAGTGTATTTTCCGCGCATGATTATTCCGGGCGCGGCGGTCGGCGCAGGCATCGTCGATCTGCTGCTCGGCTTTGTCGTGCTCGTCCCGCTCATGTTCTATTACGGCGTGGGGTTGAGCGCGAGCATACTTTTACTTGTACCGCTTATCCTGCTCGCCTCAGTGCTGGCGCTCGGCGTGGGGATGTGGATGTCCGCGCTCAACGTCAAATATCGTGACGTGCGTTTTGCGCTCCCCTTTTTGATTCAGCTGTGGATGTTTGCTTCGCCCGTCATCT
>CBDUCU010000665.1:0-2274 GCA_965365725.1 uncultured bacterium
CGCGTGGTGCTTGAAGTCCCGGTCCGCGCGCAGTTCCCGCTCTCGCCCCTGCCCGAGCCATTTCCGGGCGGCATCGGGCATTCGATGAAGCATCCTTCGGGCACGCTCGCTTTGGCCGAGCGCCTGCAAAAATTGAACGTCATCAAAGAGGGCACGCACAGCAACGAAAACGGCGACGCACGCAACGGCAACGGGCACTCGAACGTCGATGCGCATAACGATAACGACCACGCCGCCGCGCGCGTTGTGCATCGTGCGCCAAACATTCCTGATTCGTTTATAGAAGACCTCAAGACCTTCGATTTCACGGGGACGGAAACGCCCTCCTGGCTCTTTCTCGAAAGCACGGCACGCTCGCAGTTTGAACGCGCAGCAAGCGTCGCGCAAAGGCTCAGCACTTCTACTGTCAAAGTCGCACACGGCTACAGCATCAAGACAAACCCGGACGAGCGGCTTATCCGGCTTGCGCTTGAAAACAATTTTCACGCCGAAGCCATCAGTCTTCTTGAAGTCCAGAAGGCGCTCGCCGTTGGCTTCAAACCCGAGCAAGTGGTCTTGAACGGGCCCGGCAAGTGGTGGCCCGAAGGGCTGCTGCCGAAAGAATCCCTGCACGCCGTCTTCTGCGATTCCGTAGCAGACTTGCGCCGCGTCGTTGCAAGCGTCGAGCGTGGCGAGCTGCGCGCAAGAACAATCGGCGTGCGTCTGCGGACACCGAGCGTTTATTCACGTTTCGGCATTCCCGTCGATTCACCCAAAGCTTTGGCAAAGCTCGCCGACGCAATCGAGACGCTGCCGCGCGACTGTCGCTTTGGCGTTCACTTCCATATGGCGAGCAGCAACGTCGGCGTGACGCATTGGTGGCATCTCTACGAATCGATGCTTCGTTGGTGCGGCTCAATCGAGTCGATTACAGGGCGCAGGATCGAGCTGTTGGACGTGGGCGGCGGGTGGTTTCCAGACGATTGGCACAGCGATTCGGACGACCGTTTTGCGAGCGCTGTTGGGCGTGCGAAAGAGACGCTCGCACACGTTTCCGAGATCGTCTCGGAGCCGGGCAAGGCGATTGCCCAACCGTCGATGGCGCTGGCGATGCGATTGCTTGAATTCGACGACGAGGAAGAGCGGGATAAGGTCAAAGAGGCTGTTGTTGACGGCTCAATCGCGGAGCTGCCAATGCACTTCTTTCAACCCCACCGCATCCTTCATTGGAGCGCGCGCAGTAAGCAATTGCGACCATTGAGACGCGGGCATACACATTTGCTCGGTCGTCTCTGTATGGAGCACGACATCGTTGCGCGCAATGTTCGTTTGCCTGATGACGCAACGGCAGGCGACGTTTTGATCTTCTGCGACGCGGGCGCTTACGACCGGAGCATGTCCTACATTTTTGGTCGAGGATAAAAAGATGATTGAGCTAAACGAGACAGACTTTATCGATACGGGCGCGGCGATAGCGAAATGGGAACACTTTCCCGCATCCACCCTTGTGCATCACGGACGGCGCTGCTGCCAGATCGCGCGCGAGTGGGTCTTTTCAATCGATTACTCGCAACTAAACGGCGGGAGCGTCTTGAGCGGCCCGCGCTGGATTCGCCAGCGTTACACTTGGGGGCCATCGCGCTGGCCGCTCGCATGGTGCGAGGCCGTCGAGCGCAAGACGCTCGATTGCGGCGCGCTTGCCGCAATAGCTCATGAAGTCTTTCAAAAACGCGGCCTGCAAAGTTATCCGGCGCAGTTTATCCAGCAGTACACGGAAGACGCGACGCGCCATTGGGACAAAAACTGGAAAGAGAAAGAAGCCTCGACGCATTGGATCGAGGGCGATTTGATCTATCACGAAGGCTGTGCCGTGACAGTGAAGCGTGGAGAGATCAAGGTCTGGGATGCGAGCGCCGGTTGGTGGGTCAACCCTCGTCAGTTTGGCGGCTACGGCGGGCTGATCGCGCTCCGAATCTTCGCGCCGCGCGAACAGGCGCACGCAAACTTTATCTGGGGCGACCACCTCGTCGCACCAAACGTCTGGCAAAAAATAGAGCGTGCAGGAAGCCGCAGCTTCGCGCAAGCAGCCTCTTAAATGGATGGAGGCGACGCTCGCAGCATAATCGCTCGATTGCACGCTTCTAAATCTTTAGCGAACAAAAGAAACGCCTTCATTCAAACGTTTGAATGAAGGCGTTTGCATTCTACTTATGTTGACACGCTCATGCGTGCATCTTGCGGCAGCCCATTACCGGCCAAAATCTTTTACTAATTCTTTGCAGCAACCGCCATGAT
>CBDUCU010000666.1:0-2273 GCA_965365725.1 uncultured bacterium
GGCAAGACGCAACCACTCTGAAAGATGGTTGAGCATCACGATGCGACCCAGAGGGGTTGGCAAAGCCGAGACGAGCAGGCCGTGATAACGACGCGTCGGCACGCCCGCAATCGAGCCTGAAGCAAAACCGCCAAGCCCGTTTGTCACGAGCCACTCGCGGCTGAGGATGGATTCAACGTCGCGCGCGCCCTCCTCCGCAAAACTTATCTTACGCACGAGTCCTGACAATCTAATCCGCTTCCTCCTTCCCGTTTGCTCAAACACGTTTCATCCGAATGCGAGGCAACGAAAGAGCATCGATTTATCGACGTTCTCAATCGACCATGTCAAATGCAAACATTCCTGCTAAACATCACCTTTATCTTTTGTCGATGTATCTTCCTCAATCAATTGATCCTCTTGATCGACCAGCTCAAAGGGTGCGAGCGCAACAGCCGCGCCACCGGGAATGCGCCAGCCGTCGTGCGCATCCAGCGTCGGCGTGCCGTTTCCATTGTAGCGCGGGTCTTCGGTTGAAAAGATTGTGCGCCAGCGCATCCCTACGGGCGGCGCCAGAAGCGGTTCGGGCGCGGGGTCGAGATGGAGGTCTGTACCGAGATTGACGACGAGCAGACGGTCTTCGCCGTTGTCGGCAAAAAAACGTAGGACGAAGGCTTCATCCGAGAGCACCGCGCCGTCTAAGCTGCGACGACGCGCGAGACTAAAGACCGCGTCTTCGCGTCGCAGCCGAAGCAGGTTGCGGTGCATCTCGTAGAGCGGGCGATTGCGCTCGCGCTCTGTGAAATCAAGCTTGCTTCGCTCGAAGGTCTCTACGCTTTCGGGATCGGGAAGAGAGCTTTGCGCTTCCTGCGTCGCCACGCGCGGAAACTGCGCGAGGAATTCGAAACGGCCTTTGCGGACGAGCGGTGCAAGCTCCTCGTTGTGGTCGGCAAAGTAAGGGAAGGGAGTTGTCGCGCCAAATTCCTGTCCCTGAAAAAGCATGGGCGTGCCCGGAGCCAGCAGCGCGAGCGTCGTCAGAGCGCGGTAACGCGCGGGACTCGAATGCAGGTTGAGACGCTCGCCCCGTCCGACGTTCGATACCTGATCGTGGTTCTGCAAAAAGTTGACAAAGACGGCCGGGTCGAGATCGAGCGCGGGAGTTCCGCGACGCTTCTTTTGCCACTTATAACGCTGCCCCTGATAGAGGTAGCCATACTTGACTGCAGAGATAAATTCCTGCGGTCGTCCTTGATAGTCGGAGTAATAGGCTTCGTTGTGGCCCGTCAGTGCGACGCGCGCCGTGTGATGAAAATCGTCGTTCCAGAGACCGTCAAGCCCGTAGCCGCCCTGCTCAACCGGGCGCACGGTCTTTGTCTCCTGCGGCTCGTTTTCCGCAACGATGATGGTCGCGCGTCCACGCGCCGCTTCGCGCACGCGACGACCCACTTCCGCGAGGACGTGCAGATCAGAAGCGTCGTAAATGTTTTGCGTCGCGTCGAGCCGCAGGCCGTCGATGTGAAACTCATCGATCCAGTAGCCGGCGTTGGCGATAAAATACTCGCGCACCTGTTTTGAATTGGGGCCGTCGTAGTTGACGGCCTCGCCCCAATCGGTCGTGTAGCGGTCTGTGAAATAGTCGTCGGAAAATTGTTTGAGATAGTTGCCGTCCGGGCCGAGGTGGTTATAGACCACGTCGAGGATGACAGCTATTCCTAAACGATGCGCCTCGTCAACAAAGCGACGCATATCGTCCGGCTCTCCGTAAAGACGCGTCGGCGCAAAAAGATTTACGCCGTCGTAGCCCCAACCGAATTTTCCCGGAAAGTCTGCAACCGGCATCGGCTCAACCACTGTCACGCCGAGCGCAGAAAGCTCCGGCAACTCGCGGATGGCAGACTTCCATGTGCCTTCACGCGTAAAAGTGCCGATGTGAAATTCATATATGACCTGACCTTTGAGCGAGCGACCGCGCCATCCGTCATCGCTCCAACGAAACGCCGACGGGTCGATGACCTGCGAAGGCCCATGTGGGCCTTCGGGTTGGAAGCGCGAGGCCGGGTCTGGATAAAGATAGTCGTCGTCGTCGAGCCTCTCGCCATTCAGCACGAGCGGCGCGATCTTGGTGCGCAGGAAGTGATCGGGACAGGACGTTCCGGTCGCAGCGAGCGCGGCCATGTTCCGCGAGCCCACGAATTCGAGCGTGGCCGGATCGTCGGCGAAATGGCCGAGCTTCGGCCGGTCCGCGCTCACCAGCCCGCGCAGTCGCGGCATCAAGGCAGCGGCGATCGCGGTAC
>CBDUCU010000667.1:0-2272 GCA_965365725.1 uncultured bacterium
GTCCGCCAGATTTGTGCGCTCGGGTCTTGTCGCAGCGCTCTCATAGAAATAGACGGGGATGCCAAGCTCCGACCAGATTCTTCGGCCCGCCTCGTGCGCGAGCGCGACGCATTCCGCAATTGAAAGACCGCGCACGGGGATAAATGGCAGCACGTCGCACGCGCCCATACGCGGATGCTCTCCCGTGTGTGCGCGCAAATCGATGAGCTCTGCGGCGCGCCGCACAACGCTGACAGCCGCTTCGACAATTGTTTCGGGCGGCGCAACAAAAGTTATAACCGAGCGGTTGTGATCCGTATCTATGTGTGTGCCGAGAACGACCGCGCTCTCGACCGCTTCGATTGCTTCGATAAGCGCCGCGACTGTTTCGCCCTTGCGCCCCTCGCTAAAGTTTGGCACGCACTCGACGATTCTGTTTAAGTCGCCTTCATTTAAGCTTCTCATGTTCGCAAGAGTTTTTATCACAAAGAAAGCGGCTGGACGCTAATTTTACGAATCATCACGGATTATATCCGCGCCAATCCGCAAAATTCGCGTCCAGCCGTGTTCTAAAACTTGCGTCTAATTCTTAAAGCCACGCGGTCGCAGGCATGGCAACTTTACAAACCGAATGCGTAGCCCGCAGCCGTCAGAAAGACGAGCAACGCGCCAAAGCCGATCTCACGAAAGCCAACCTGTTTTGCGGTCGTCGCCCCGTACTTTTCTGTAAACCCTAAAAGCGCGCGCAGCAGAAGCAACAAGACCGCGACGGCTGCAAGCGCGGGCACGCTGCCTGCCAGCGCAAGCGTCAAGACGAGCGCGAAGCCTGCGACATGCGTTGCGTTTGAAACAAACTTTGCTGGCCGCTCGCCGTGCAGAAGATCGAGTTGTGCGCGGACATACAGAATCGAAGGGACGACGCGAGCGGCGAGCACGGCCCAAAGCCCCGCCGCCGTAATGAGAGAAAAGCTGCCGGCCAGCGCAATGCTCGTCGAAACTCCCGCCAGACCGAGCGACCCGGCCAGCTCCGGAGCAAGCGAACGCCCGCGTCCTGTTGCGTCATAAATCAGCTGCGTCAGGACAAGCGGCGCGGCGACAAAAAGCGGAAGGAGAAAGTCGTAACCTGTAGCGGTCAAACACGCGCCCGAAAAACCAAGCAACGCAATCGAGCCATAGAGCAGAAGAAATTTTTCCGCCAGAAGCGTGCGCGGAAAACGCCGTCCGCGTCGGCGGTCGCCCGCGACAATCTTGAATGGATGGCGCGCGAGAAATGCGCCGAGCGTCGCCGCCGCAAGACAGAAGCCTGCGGCAGAAGGAGCAACCAGAAGACCGAGCACGACCGGCTCAAGCGTTAAGCCCCATCCGCCATGCTCGTTCGGCAGCGCAACGGTACGAACGCGCACGCGCGCCGCACTCTGTTTCGCCGTCGAGACCTCTTTGTTCTCAGCATCGTACAAGATC
The DNA here is from genome assembly GCA_965365725.1 of uncultured bacterium. Taxonomy (GTDB): domain Bacteria; phylum Acidobacteriota; class Blastocatellia; order Pyrinomonadales; family Pyrinomonadaceae; genus DASQDT01. The sequence continues at coordinate 1,441 of CBDUCU010000667.1, forward strand.
GTCCGACTCATTTTACCCCCTGATGAATAAACGATGAATGATGAACGCTACAAAGATGAGTGAAAAACAGTTTGTCTTTCATCCATCGTTGTAGCGTTTATCATTCATCGTTTCTTTTAGAACCGTTTCGTCAGCTCTGCGTAGAGGAAGCGTGCGGTCGGGTTTGCGCCGCCCGCCGGATAGATAAACGCCTGTACGTCGCCGCCGCGCACGCCCGCGCCGTAAAAGGTCAAAGTGGTTGTCGGCGTGACGGTGATGTCAGCGCTCAGGTCGAAGAGCGTGCCTAAACCTTTGCGCCCGCCCGATGTGCGACCGACGTAACCGAAGCTCGTCTCTTGAAACGCGCCGCCGCCGACATACCACAGATCGTTGCGGCTGCTCAGACGCAGGTGATGAACATCGGCGCGCAGAGCGAGACGCGCGTGCGGCCTGAGCTTTAACTGCGCGTAAACGTCCTCGGTGTTCATCATGTTGTAGAAGGGAAAGCGCGCGTAGATGCGCGGCGTGGGGAGCACCTGAAAGAAGGTGGTGTGGCGGTCGTCCGCCGCATTGTTGTCGCCGGTCGAGCGCGAATAGCCGCCACGAATCCAGGTCTTGTATTTGGCGAGCGCGCCTGCGGGTTGAATGCCGCCCTCAAAGACGATTGCGCCCGCGCGATGTGTTTGATTGCCCCAACTGCCAAACTGACCAACGCCCCACGCCAGCAGATCGACGGTTGCGCGCGTGGTCTTGACGGCGGCGACGTAGTTTCCGCCCATCGTCGTCAAGCGAATGTTTTCGTTGTCGGCGCGGCGGGGTGCGAGCGCGCGGTTGTCTGTCTTGAGAGCGCCGC
>CBDUCU010000668.1:0-2267 GCA_965365725.1 uncultured bacterium
TTCCCTACAACTCGCAGACTGCGAAGCTGACGATCATCGAGGACGACGCTACGCAGTCGACAGCCAACCCTATCGATGACGCTCAAACCTTTGTTCGTCGTCATTACATAGACTTCCTCAATCGAGAACCCGATGCGCCCGGCCTCGCCTTCTGGACAAATCAGATTACAGAGTGCGAGCAGCGCCCGGAAGCTGAGCGTCAACAGTGCCGCGAGGTGCGAAGAATCAACGTCTCGGCGGCATTCTTTCTCTCAATCGAGTTTCAGCAAACCGGCTATCTTGTCTATCGTACGCATCACGCTGCCTTTGGCACGGGGCAGAAATTACGACCGCCTGATTTTCTTAGTGATACGCAGAGCGTGGGACGCGACGTAGTGGTCGGGCAAGCGGGCTGGGAGCAGGTGCTTGAAGCAAACAAAGAGGCTTACGCTAACAGCTTCGTCCAACGCCGACAGTTTCTCAATCGTTATCCGTCGTCGATGCTTCCGGCGCACTTCGTCGATACGCTAAACGCTAACGCCGGATTCCCGCTCTCACAGACGGAGCGCGATGAGCTTGTCGCAGCTCTCTTGTCAGGAACGAAGACGCGAGCGCAGGTGCTGCGCGCCGTAGCCGAAGACGCTGATCTACATCGAGCCGAGTTCAATCGAGCCTTTGTTTTGATGCAATACTTCGGCTATCTACGTCGCAGCCCCGAAGAACCGCCCGATTGGGATTTCTCAGGCTGGCAATTCTGGCTCAACAAGCTCAATGAGTTCGGGGGCAACTACGTCTCGGCTGAGATGGTCAAAGCCTTTATCACGTCAGGCGAGTACAGAGGGCGATTCCGTTAATGCACAATCAACCGTCGGCTCGACGAGGGCTGAGCTAAACGAAATCTTTTTTCAATGAGAGGGCCGGTGCAAGGTATCAACCCATTGCACCGGCCCTCTCATCTTCAACTGGCTTTTCTGTTTACTTCCGCATCCGTGTGCCGTGTTTAGACGAAGGCAAAATCGAACTGTTCCTGATGCACGTGGTCGTCGCTATCGACATCGACCACGCCGAGATACTCTTCGATCTCGCCGAGCACGTCGCGCTCAGACGAGCGCAGCGCGCGCGCAACTTCCGGATGAACGCGAAGCGTCGTCTGCTTGGCGCGCTCGCCGTCTTCAGCGCGCGCAATCCGTCGCGCTTCTTCGAGTATCTCGTAACAGACCGTCTGCGGCGATTTCACAAGCCCCGCGCCGGTGCAGTAGGGGCAGGGAGCGCAGAGCGTTCGCTCTAACGATTGTTTGACGCGCTTGCGCGTCATGATGACGAGGCCGAAATCGTTAAAGGAAAGCACTTTGGTCGGCGACTTGTCGTTGCGCAGCGCGTCCTGCAAAGCGCTCATGACGCGCGCCCGGTTGCGTCGCTCCTCCATGTCGATGAGGTCGAGGACGATGATGCCGCCGAGGTCGCGCAGACGTATCTGACGCGCAATCTCATCGACCGCTTCGAGGTTCGTGCGCGTAATCGTATCTTCAAGACGCGACCCTCCGCGCCCGACAAATTTTCCGGTGTTTACGTCGATGGCGACCAGAGCTTCGGTTTGATTGATGACAAGATAGCCGCCCGATTTTAACCACACGCGCGGCTTGATGGCCTTTTCGATCTCCACGTCCACGCCGTAAGCTTCAAGAATCGGAGCCTCGCGCGTGTAGAGCTTAACGCGGTTGACTAATCTGGGCTGGATGCGATTGACGAACTCGACAACCTCCAGATACTCCTCTTCGCTGTCGATGCGAATGGCGGTGAAATCGTCCGAGAGTTGATCGCGCAGGATTCGCTGCACCAGGTCGAGGTCTTTGTGCGCGAGCGCGGGTGCTTTCTGCTTCTCGGCATTGCGGCGAATGTCGCGCCACGTGCGGACGAGATAGCGCGCGTCGTCTCTTAAATCCTGCTCTGAAGTTCCAACGCCCGCCGTGCGGACGATAAAACCGCCCGAAGGCACGTCTTCTTCCGCAACGACCTTTTGGATGAGCTTGCGTAGACGCGAGCGTTCCTGATCTGATTCTATCTTGCGCGAAACCCCGACGTGATCGACCGTCGGCATATAAACCAGAAAACGTCCCGGCAGAGCAATGTGCGAAGTGATGCGCGCGCCCTTCTGCGCGATTGGCTCTTTGGCAATCTGAACGATGATCTCCTGACCTTCGCGCAAGAGGTCTGTGATGGTCGGCTGGCTGCGCTCGCGTCCACGCTCGCGCCGTGACTCCATGGGTGTGACGTGACCTCACCATTCG
>CBDUCU010000669.1:0-2257 GCA_965365725.1 uncultured bacterium
AAGCGGCGTGGGCACGTCTCCCTCAAAGGCCGAGACGCGCAGGCCGTTTGCATGGAGAACTTCGCAACTGATGCGCGCAAACTGTTCGGACAGAAAACGCCGGTCATGTCCGACGACGACTCGGAGCGGACGGGAAGCTCTTGTCGCCGAATCTTTATCTTCATTCTGTCGAAGAAGAAAATCGGCGTAGGCTTGTGCAACGCGTTCGACGTTGTTGAAGGTGAACTCGCCCGCGATCAGACCTCGCCAGCCGTCCGTGCCGAAGCGTATCGGATGACGCTCTTTGCGTGAACTCAAGAGGAAGCGCCCCCCGTCTGTGTGTAATCGTTAAGAGAAGATTTATCGCCGAGCACTGCGCCCGCGCCGACCTGCGCGCTGCGTCCGATATGGCAGCCGCGCCCGACAATCGCGCCGAAGACTTGCGCGCCCGCGCCGACGCGCGTATGCGCCCAGACGACCGAGTTTTCTATTCGCGCCTTCTCTTCGACATACACGCCTTCGCCGAGCACGGAGTTGATGATTTGCGCGCCGGGTTTGATCGTGCAGTTGTCGGCAATCATCGAGAGAGGATCAATCTCGGCATGAGTTGCTGCATCGAAATCGCCGCGCAGACTCGGAAGATCGATGTTGCGAACGCGGCCCGCGAGCATGTCCTGATGCGCCTGTAGATAACGGACGGGCGTGCCGATGTCTATCCAGTAACTATTATCCGGAACATGCGCGTAGAACTTTTCGCCGCGCTTGAGAAGGTCTGGGAAAAGACCGTACTCGAAGGAATAGTTTTCACCCGAAGGGATAAAGTCGAGCACGCCCGGCTCTAAAACGTATGTGCCCGCGTTGATCGTATTGACGACGATCTCATCAGCTTTTGGCTTTTCGAGAAACCGCCGGACGCGCCCGTCCTCTTCGGTTTCGACCAGACCGTAAGAGCTTGGGTTTTCGACCGGCGTGAGCACGATCGTTGCGGTTGCGCCGCGCTCGCGGTGCTCACGGACGACCGCGCCCAAATCGAGATCAGTGAGAATGTCGCCGTTAAAAACGACGGTCGGCTCGCGTATCAAATCCTCTGCAAATTTATATGCGCCTGCCGTGCCCATCGGCTGCGGCTCAACCGTGTAGTTGATCCTTACGCCGTAGTCTGAGCCGTCGCCAAGTTGCTGCTCGATCTTTGACGGCTGGTATGAGAGCGAAAGCGTAATGTCGGTGATGCCGGCGCGCCGGAGCGTGTCAATCTGGTAGAGCAAAAAAGGGCGGTTGCAAATCGGCACGACCGGCTTCGGCGTGTAGAGCGTGAGCGGACGAAGGCGTGTGCCCTTTCCACCTGCAAGTATAAGAGCCTGCATATTAAAAACGACCTTTGGGATTATCGAACGAGACGGCCTTGCTGCGTCCTCAGCATAGACGGTTGCAAAAGGCTGCGGAAAGAATATAAAGAGCGCGAAGTTCTGGTCTAGAACAGCCGGGAGTCTAACACCCTGCAAACTTCTTTTTCAAACATCGCCGAAGCGCAGTTTGCGCGCACAATGGCTGCCTTGACACTCCAGTTGAGCGGACATGATAATCAGCCTTCATTTCAAACCGCGACGACACGCAAAGTAAGCGAGACCTTTAACTGCGAACAGAAATAATCGAGCTGAGAGGAAATTTTTATGTCCGATAGAAAAGAAGCGGTCATCATCAGCGCGGCGCGCACGGCGACGGGCAAGTTTATGGGCACGCTCAAAGATTTTACAGCGACGCAACTTGGGGCCATCGTCGTACGCGAAAGCGTCCGGCGCGCGGGCGTGCGCGTCGAAGAGGTTGACGAAGTCGTGATGGGTTGCGTTGTACAGGCGGGGCTTGGTCAGAACCCCGCGCGACAGGCTGCGCTTAACGGCGGGATACCTTTCGGCGTGTCGGCCATAACGATCAATAAAGTCTGCGGCTCGGGTCTCAAGTCGGTCATGATGGCGGCGCAAGCGATTCAATTGGGCGACTCGGAAATCGTCGTCGCGGGCGGGATGGAGTCGATGTCAAACGCGCCGTATCTTTTGCCCAAAGCGCGCGAAGGCTACCGGATGGGAAACGCGACGATTGTCGATTCAATGATAAACGATGGACTGTGGTGCGCTTTTGAGAACTACCACATGGGCAACACGGGCGAAGTCGTCGCCGAGCGTTACAACGTGACGCGACAGGAACAGGACGAATACGCGTTCAACTCTCACCGAAAGGCGGCGGCGGCAATCAAGGCGGGTAAGTTCAAAGACGAGATTGT
>CBDUCU010000670.1:0-2250 GCA_965365725.1 uncultured bacterium
GTCGCGCCGCTCATCGATCCTTCGCGCCGATATGTCAACGCGCGCGCAGCGCGAGAGCGCGGCGATTCTCCGCGCCGTCAGCGACACCACGCCCGACCTGATCTTTGTCAAAGACCGTGATGGACGGATGCTGCATGCCAATCCGACCACTTTGCGCGTCATCGGAAAACCGTCCGCAGAGGTGCTGGGCAAAAGCGATGCCGAATGGCACGACGACAAAGCGCAGGCGGCAGCAATCATGGAGAATGATCGCCGCGTGATGGAGACGGGCGCGGCAGAGACGGTCGAAGAGGTCTTTACAGGCTCCGACGGCGCGCACACATATCTGGTCACCAAGTCGGCGCTGCGCGACGAGAGCGGCGCAATCACCGGCATCATTGGGCTTGCGCGCGACATCACCGAACGCAAAGCTGCAGAGGAGCGTCTGCGCGAGAGCGAGGCTCACTATCGCCGACTTATCGAGACGGCCACCGAGGGGGTTTGGATCGTCGATGCCGAAGCACGCACCGAATACGTCAACGAGCAGATGGCTTTGATGCTCGGCTACACGATGGAAGAGATGCAGGGACGACCCCTCCACGATTTTATCTTTGAAGAAGACATGGCCGAAATCTTTCGCTCGCGCGAGCGGCGCAGGCTTGGGATGAGCGAGGTCTTTGACTTTCGCTACCGTCGCCGCGACGGCTCGGAGTTGTGGGCGCGCGTTTCGACCAACCCGATACAGGACGGCGACGGAAAATTCGTCGGCGCGCTCGGCATGCTCGCCGACATCACCGAACGCAAGCTGATTGAGGCGGAGCGTGAGCGTCTGCTCGCACGCGAAAAGGATTTACGCGCCGAGGCTGAAAAGTCTTCGCGTCTCAAAGACGAATTTCTCGCCACGCTCTCGCACGAATTGCGCACGCCCCTGACGGCCATCATCGGTTGGGCGCAGATGCTTCAAGACCGTCGACTCGACGCGACAACCGAGGCGCACGCCGTTGAGGTCATCAGTCGCAACGCACACGCACAGGCGTATCTTATTGAAGAGCTGCTCGACGTATCGCGCATCATCACGGGCAAGCTCGGCATTGAGACGCAATCCGTAATGCTGGCTTCGGTGGTCGAGTCAGTCGTCGAGTCGATGCGGCCTGCGGCGGACGCAAAAGAGATTGATCTTGAGGTCAAGTCCGACGCGGACATCCCGCACCTGCCGGGCGATCCGGCGCGTCTCCAACAAGTCGTCTGGAATCTCGTCTCAAACGCTGTCAAGTTTACGCCGCATGGAGGACGCGTCAGCGTTCGGGTCACGCGCGCCGACGGTTACGCCGAGATCACCGTCAGCGACACCGGCAACGGGATTACGTCGGAGTTTCTCCCTTTTGTTTTTGACCGCTTCCGTCAAGCCGACGGCTCGCATACGAGAAAGACGGGCGGACTCGGTCTCGGCCTCTCAATCGTTCGCCACCTTGTCGAGATGCACGGCGGGACGGTCAAAGCCGAAAGCCCGGGCGAAGGGCGCGGCGCAGTCTTTACCGTCAGCCTGCCTCTGGCGGTTGGACGCGATGAACCCGGGCCAATCAGAGCAAAAGGGGTTGAGCCGCGTGCGATCAAAGGCGAAGCGGGCGAGAAATGTCCTTCGGCGCTTAAAGGCTTAACGCTGCTCGTCGTTGACGACAACGACGACACACTTGAACTGCTTTGCTCTATCCTCAGCGCGTGTGGTGCTCAGGTTGTGACAGCCATCTCGGCAGAAGAGGCGCTCAGGGCGTTGGACGAAGCTGTCCCGAACGTGCTGATTGCCGATATCGGGATGCCGGTGATGGATGGTTATGAATTGATCGAGGAGGTGCGCGGGCGCAGCGTCGAAGAGGGCGGCGCTGTTCCAGCCATCGCGCTGACGGCTTACGCCGGTGCCGAAGACCGTCGGCGCGCAATCAAGGCCGGCTACCAGACGCACATCGCTAAGCCGGTCGAGACGGACGAGTTGGTTGAGGCCGTCGCCAACCTTGCAGGCCGCGCACTCGGCGCAGGCGACGCGCGCGTGTCGCAATAAAATCTCAGGCTTTCTCTTTAACCTGACTTTTTCTTGCGCTGCGCAATAACGTTGAGCGTGACCGTCTCAGTGCTGTGCGCGGCAGAGCGGATCATCTCGCGCGCCGATGCATCAGCGCCGTCGTTGTTGAGAAAGTCGTCAAGCCTGTCGCGTTCGAGCAAGGCAAACGAAACCTTCCGCTCAAAAAGCGATGCAAATTCTTCGCGCCCGATCAA
>CBDUCU010000671.1:0-2245 GCA_965365725.1 uncultured bacterium
ACCAGAGCATCCATTTCAATCAGCCCGCCGCGCCCGACGTTGACGATGTATGCGCCGTCGGGCAGAAGTGCGAGACGGCGCGCGTCAAGCAGATGTCGCGTCTCTGGCGTAAGTCCCGCCGCGAGCACGACGACCGACGACGCGCGCAAAAGTTCTTCCAGCTCGACGCGTTCCGCCTTGTGTTGAGCGACCGTCTCATCCGTCGTGAAAGGGTCTGCGACAAGAAGTTTTGCGCCGAGCGGCTCGATCATCCGCGCAAACGCGCGCCCGATTCGACCAAAGCCGACGATGCCGACGCGACGACCCCGCACCGTCTCGCCCCGGCTCACATACTCGTTTGTTCGCACCACGCCCGCACGCATCTCGTTTGCATATTCCGCAAGTCGTCGGACGAGCGTCAACGTCATCGCCAGCGCCATCTCCGCGACGGGCGCGGCCATCGGCTCGGGCGCGTTCGTCACCGTCAATGCAGCGACGACATCCTCTTCCATTCTCGCCTTCACCTCGCCGCCGCAGTGTGCAATCAAACGCACGCGTCGAGGGCTGCCGAGCATGGCGAGCGTGAGAAACGGAGTGTGCCACGTCGTCAACAGCGCATCGGCGCGTGCAATCCGTTCGCGCAGCTCGACGGAATCTTCGCGCCCCGCAAAATGCTCCCACTCGCCGATTTCACTCAAGCGCGCCGTGACGTGTTCGGGGAAGAAATGCGGAAACAGAGCATCGCTCGTCAGAACGAGCAGGCGCGGACGCGCTGCCTCGCGGTCACGATTGTTCTCATCTTGCGCCACAGTTTGATTACTCACGTCGTTTACAACCGAAGTCTATAAATTTGATTCATTCAGAACTTTTTAGACCGGGGCGCACGCGTCAGCCGAGGCTTTTGCGTATCGCTTTTGCAAAATCGGGCAGAGACTCTTCCGGCCCTTCAATTTCCGGATGCCAATACTTTTCCCACTCAAAGCTGATAAAGCCTGCGTAGTCGAGCTTGCGCAGCTCTGAGACGACCTCGTCGAACGGAACAAGCCCGCGCCCTGCCAGAACAGGAGTCCAATGCTCGCCGCCCATCGGTCGCGCGTCGCGCAGGTGAACGTGTGCGAGATAGGGCGCAACCGCGCGGGCCGAAGCAGCAATAGGCTCGCCCGATGCAAACGTGTTGGCCGCATCCCAGATGATGCAAAGATTTTTGTGGTCAGCCCGACGGATGATCTCCGCCGTCGCCTCGCCCCGCGCAAAGTCGCCGTGTGTTTCAAGTCCAATGCGAACGCTTGCGGGCGCGCGGCGTGCAACCTCTCGGAGTGATTCGGCGATGCGATCCCGCGTCTCTTCAAAGCTCGCACCATCGGGCACTTTGTCTGGAAAGACTCGGATAAGCGAAGCGCCGAGCGCAGAGGCCAGCTCGCAATGACGGGCTGCAATCTCAACCTGTTTCTCTCGCTCGGCCTTCTCGATTGAATCAAACGAGCAGGATGTATCAACGCAGCAGATTTCCATCTCCTGCTCGGCAAGCCAATCGCGCGTGCGTGCAAGCTCGCGCGGCTGAAACTCCGGACGATTCAACAAATCCAGCTCGCCGCCGAGCGCGCGAAGCTCGACGGCCTGATAATTATTCTCGCGCGCGGCGCGCACGACTTCCGGCAGCTCCCACTGCGGACACCCCAGGGTTGAAAAGGCGACCTTGATTTTTGTCATCCGATTTTTCAGCTCCGCCTTCGAGGTCTGACTTTTACGCTTCGGCCCGATTGTTTCTGTTTGCTTGCGCGTGCGACGGCCTGCGCGAGCCGGTAACGTGCGCGCTCAAACTCGTCGCCGGTTTCAGAAAAACTGACCGTCCCCTTCGCGTCAGAAAAGACTTTCGGGACGACCTGTTGCAGCGCCGCCTCGACCTCTGCATTGAGTCCTAGCTTTCGCGCCAGCGCAAGGTATTGATGATCCTGTAGGCCGCGCCGGAAGTTTGCCAGTTGCACGGTTGCGACGGGGCCGGGTACGCCACGATCCTCTTCCGGATGAAGACGATCCTGACCGGGATAGATCAGCACGCCGTCGCCGTTGATAAAGCCTTTGTCGTTCGGGTCTTTGCGCTCCTGCTTGCGATTATCAAAGGTGATGGGGTTGGCCCACACGTTCTGCTCGCGCAAGCCCTGTTTCTGATTGTTGTGCCGCCAGTGAACTCCGTGCCAGTAGAAGTAGACCTCCACGTCGTGTTTGAAACAGGCCCAGATGGTGGCGCGCGGGTCTACGGCGGGCG
>CBDUCU010000672.1:0-2242 GCA_965365725.1 uncultured bacterium
GTCACAAGCATGATGAGAAGTGTGCCGACCCAAGCCGAAAGGATGCCTGCGCGCGCGGCAAAACGCGACGGAAAAGATGTCAGAAACGCCCAGTCGAGACGCGCGAAGCCGTCCATCAAAAGATTGGTGAGCAGCGCGCCGAGCGTCAGGATGCCGACGAGCGTGCACAGAATGCCGACGACGTTAAAGACTGCATCCTGACGCTTGCGTTTGGCGATGACTGCGCCGAAGTCTCTCATCCTTTGATTAATAGACCTCCCTGAATCGCTTGCGCAGCATATAGCCGAGAATGTTAAAGACGAGCGTCATGATAAAGAGCGTGATCCCTGCCGCGAAGATCGATTGATAGCCGATGCTTCCATGCGGCAGATCGCCCAGAGATACCTGCACGATAAAGGCCGTGATGGTCGCCGCCGGCTCGCGCGGGTCGATTGTCAGGTTCGGCTGCATGCCTGCTGCTATCGCCACGATCATCGTCTCGCCGATGGCGCGCGAGATCGCCAGAATGTATGAAGCGACGATGCCTGAGAGCGCCGCCGGATAAACGACGCGCAGGGCCGTGATGATGCGGTTCGCACCCAAAGCGTAAGCGCCTTCGCGCAGAGACATCGGCACGGCGCGCATCGCATCTTCGCTCAAAGAGCTGACGTAAGGGATGATCATGATTCCCATCACCACGCCTGCGCTCAGCATGTTAAAGGTGGGAAGTCCGGGTATCAGTTTTTGCAGAAGCGGCGAAGCGAATTGAAGCGCGAAGTAGCCATAGACGACCGTCGGCACGGCGCTCAAAAGCTCAAGCGCAGGCTTGATGACCTCGCGCACAGTGGCTGGCGCAAACTCGCTCAGGTAAATGGCAACGACCGTTCCGATGGGCAGCGCGACGAAGAGCGCGACGGCTGTCGTCACAAGCGTGCCGGAGACAAGCGGCATGATGCCGAAGCGCGGCTGCGCAAAGAGCGGAGTCCAGAGCGTGTCGGTTAGGAAATTCCAGAGCGGGACGTGCGCGAAAAAGGTCGAGGCTTCGTAGAGAAGCGTCCCGACGATGCCGAGCGTGATGGCGACCGACGAAAGGGCTGCGAGAAACAGGAGCGACTCGATGACGCGCTCTTTGGTCGAGACCATGCGCCCTCGTGCGTTGAATCGACCGCCGCCTGCACGCGCCGCCGCTTCGCCTGCGGGCGCAACCGGATGCTGGATTGCGGGAATCTCTTTCATGGAAAGCTATTAGCTGTTAGCTATTAGCTATCAGCTTACGGCAGAAGCCGCCGTTAGCGTTGCTGCCCAAAATCTACCTTCACATCTAATCCGCTCTCATTTAGCTAACAGCTAACAGCTAATAGCTAATAGCTTCCTCACGATTTCGGCTCACGCTTCAAAATCTCTTCGACGGGAAGGCCAATCTCAGAATGTCCGGCGAAGGCCGTTCCCGTTTGACCCTTGTTGAGACGCTCCAGCGCGGCTTGATATGCCGTCTCGGGCAACGGCAGATACTTGACCTCTTTTGAGAGCGCGCCGACGTTCTTCAGATAGAACTCGACAAAGCGTTTGACTTCGGGCTTGTCGAGAGATTTTTTGTTGACGTAGATAAAGAGCGGGCGCGAAAGCGGGTTGTATGTTCCGGCCAGAACGTTTTCAGGGCTCGGCATGACAGGCCCCTGCGTCTTGTTCTTGCTCCATTCAATCCCGACCGCCTTCATGCGCGCGCTGTGCGGAGCGAAATAAGCATAAGGAATATAGCCGAGCGCGAACTTGTTGCCCTCGATGCCCTGGACAAGTACGTTGTCGTCCTCGCTCGCGGTGTAGTCGCCCCGGCTCGATTTGGCTTTGCCGACGACCGCCTCGGTAAAGTAGTCGAACGTGCCGGAATCAGCTCCCGCGCCGAAGAGAGTGATCTTTTCGTTCGGCCATTCGGGGCGAATCTGATTCCAGTGTGTGATTTTGCCTTGCGCTTCCGGCTCCCATATTTTCTTCAGCTCGTCAACCGTCATCGAAGTGACCCAAGTGTTCTGCGGGTTGACGACGACCGTTAAAGCGTCGAAGCAGATGGGAAGCTCGATGTATTCGATCTGGTTCTGACGCGCGGCCTCCATCTCTTCGGAAGAGATTGGGCGCGAAGCGTTCGAGATGTCTGTTTCGCCGCGCGTAAACTTTTTAAAGCCGCCGCCCGTGCCAGAGATGCCGACCGTCACCTTGACGCGCCCCTCTTTCTGAAACTCTTCGGCGACTGCTTCGGTGACGGGAA
>CBDUCU010000673.1:0-2232 GCA_965365725.1 uncultured bacterium
TCCGGCGCGGGCGTGGGGCGCGTCTGTTCGCGTTGCTGCGGCGTGATGTTGCGCGGTGTCTCTTCGCGGAAGAGTTCGCGGAACTGGTCTTCGCGAAAACGCGGCGTGCGCGGGATGAGATCGATGCGCGCAAGCTGGCCCGATTCTGTGCGCTGGCCCGTGTTGAAGAGAACGAACGTGCCGTCGGGCGACCAAGAGACCGTGCCCGAGCCGACGTTTGCGAGAAAGCTCGCGGGGCGAGAGTCGCCGCCCTGCGCGGAGACGATGTGGACGTTGCGAAAGAGCTTTTCCCTGACGGGCGTGAAAGCCAGAAAGCGGCTGTCTGGCGACCACGCAAAGGGGCGCTCAGAGCCGACGGGCGGGCGGTCAAACGTACCCGTAGCAACCAACCGATCCTGTTTTGTGTCGGGCGACAGGACGCGCAGCTCGCGTCCCGCGCGTTGGAAGGCGATCAATTTTCCATCGGGCGAAAAACGCGGCGTGTCGTCTGCGAGCGCGCTGCTTGTTAGTTGCGTCTCAAGGTTCGTCGCAAAATCATAAATAAAGATGTGCGGCGTGCCGTCGCGGTCAGAGGCGTAGGCAAGGCGGCGACTGTCGGGCGACCAGGTCACGCCGAACTCTTCCTGCGCGGTGTTTGTGACGCGCGCCGCGTCGCCTCCGTCCGCAGACGAAGCAGCAAAGATTTCGCCGCGCACAATAAAGGCGACCTTCTTGCCGTCGGGCGAGAGCGCAAATTCGGAAAAGTTGTCCGTCAGACGGAGATGTTCGACCGAAGCGCCGGAGGGTGCGCCGCGACGCGTGACGGCGATTTGGCTTGCGCGTCCGCTCTCAGCGTCCATCTTCCAGATATGAAAATCGCGCTCAAAGACGATTGTGCGACCGTCGCGCGAGATGCTCGGCCAAAGGACGCGCCCCGTCTTAAAATTGGTCAACTGTTTTGCCTGCCCATCGAGCGCGTGCGACCAGACGTTCTGTGCGCCGCTGCGGTCTGAGACGTAGAAAAGCTTTCTCCCGTCGGCAGACCACATCGGCCACAACTGTTTTGCCCCGCGTTCGGTTACCTTTTGATAACTCGCCTGCCCTGAATTGACGCCGCGCATCAACCAGATTTCCGATTCGTCGATATGGCTGCGCCCACGCCGCCACCACTGGCCCGATGCGATGCCGCGCGCGCTAAAGGCAATCGCGTCGCCGTCGGGCGAAGGTGCGGCGTAAAACTCGTTCGTATAACGGTCGGCTGAAACCTGCATCGGCGTGCCGCCCGTCGCCGCGACGCGAAAGATGTCGTTCATACCGGCCACGTCGCGCGCGTTTGATGAGAAGTAGAGCCAGCGTCCATCTGGCGACCAGGCATCGAGCAGGTCGAGGCCGTCGTCAAAGGTCGCGCGCCGCAGCTCGCCCGTCTCGAAACTGAGTACGTAGATGTCGCCGTTGCCCGTCCGCGTCGAAGTAAAAGCCAGCGCGCGCCCGTCGGGCGAAAACATGGGTCTGCGCTCATCAGCCGCGTGAGAGATTAAGAGTCGCGCCTCGCCCCCCTCTGCCGGTACTGTCCACACGTCGCCGCCCGAGACAAAGGCAATCTCGCGCGCGTCCGTAGAAAGCGTCGGCTCTGTAAAGTATGGAAGCGGCGCGATGTTCTCTAAGGGCTTTTGCGCAGAAGCTTTCGAGACAACGATGAGGTTAACAACGAGCGAGAGCACAAGCAGATGCGCCGACAGTTGACGTAGACGTGACATGGATTCCTCCGGCCTGCGTTTTCTTTCGATGAAAAAAACAGAGTGAAGCGAGACTTGTGGCTGCGAACTATAACATGCGGGTTTTCGCGCGCGTAGAGTGTTGGGCTAAACTTGCCGTGTTTGATTTGATTGTTGACTAAGAGCGCGAGCCTTTGAGGACAAGGGGCTAAAACATTTTGACGCTTGAAGAAAAACTCAAAAATCTGCCCGTCTCGCCCGGCGTTTATCTGCACAAGGACGAGGCGGGGAAGATCATCTACGTCGGCAAGGCGAAGAACCTGCGCAACCGCGTGCGCTCCTATTTTCAATCGGGGCGCGGGCACGACCGCAAGACGCGCGAGCTTGTCCGGCGCATCGTCGATTTAGAGTTTATCGTGACGGACAACGAGGTCGAGGCGCTCGTCCTTGAATCAAATCTCATCAAGCAGCACAAGCCGCGCTACAACGTCCTTCTCAAAGACGACAAGCAGTACCCGCATCTCAAGCTGACGATCAA
>CBDUCU010000674.1:0-2228 GCA_965365725.1 uncultured bacterium
CTCGTGGGGGCCGATGATTCTCGGTCATGCGGACGAAGACGTGATTGAGGCTTTGCGCTCGGCTCTTTCGCGCGGCACAAGCTATGGCGCTCCGACCGAGCTTGAGGTCGAGATGGCCGATGAGATCATCGACGCAGTGCCGTCGATTGAGATGGTGCGCATGGTCAATAGCGGGACTGAAGCGACGATGTCCGCGCTTCGTCTGGCGCGCGGCGCGACCGGAAGAAACAAGATCGTCAAATTCGAGGGCTGTTATCACGGACACGGCGACAGTCTGCTCGTCAAGGCAGGCTCCGGCGTTGCCACGCTCGGGTTGCCCGACAGCCCCGGCGTTCCCGCATCGGTCGCCGCCAGCACTCTGACCGCGCCCTTTAACGACCCCTCTGCGCTCGAACAAATTTTTGCCGAGCACGACGACATTGCAGCCGTCATTGTTGAGCCTGTGGTCGGAAACATGGGTTGCGTGCCGCCGCGCGAAGGCTACTTACAATCTTTGCGCGAGCTGACAAATAAGCACGGCGCGATTCTTATCTTCGATGAAGTGATGACAGGCTTTCGACTCGCGCGCGGCGGAGCACAGGAGCTTTACGGTGTTACGCCGGATCTGACGACGCTCGGCAAAATCATCGGCGGCGGCTTGCCCGTCGGGGCTTACGGAGGGCGGCGCGACATCATGGAACAGGTTGCGCCCGCAGGGCCGGTCTATCAGGCAGGCACGCTGTCGGGAAACCCGCTTGCGATGACCGCCGGGCTGACGACGCTTCGGCGCTTGCGCGACCGCACAGTCTATGAGCGACTCGAACGCTCCGCACAGAGGCTCTGCGACGGGATGGAGAGCGCCGCGCGCGAGGCGGGTTTGGAGACCGTCACCAACCGCGTCGGCTCGATGTTCACAAGCTTTTTTACTAACGAGCCGGTTGTCGATTGGCCGTCTGCCTCAAAAGCCGACCGAGCTCTTTACGGCGGCTTCTTTCACGCGATGCTCCAGGAAGGCGTGTATCTCGCTCCATCGCAGTTTGAAGCTGCCTTTATCAGCATCGCGCACACAGACGAGATGATCGACCGCACGATTGAAGCCGCGCGTAAAGCGTTCGCTTCGATTATTTGAGAATCTGAAACGATTAACTCCGCATAGATATTTCTCGACCCCTCGCACCGAAAGATACGGGCGGCCTGTAACCCGAAGCTGAGGAGCGAACCTTGATAGCAGAGGAACGAAGGCTTGTCGAAGCGCGCGAGCGCACGGCGCATTGGAAGCGTTGGGGGCCTTATCTATCAGAGCGCGCGTGGGGAACGGTGCGCGAAGATTACAGCCCGCGCGGGAAGGTCTGGGAATATCTGCCGCATGATCAGGCTCGCTCAAAAGCGTTTCGTTGGAATGAAGACGGCATTGCGGGCTTGTGCGACCGCCATCAACTTATCTGCTTCTCGCTCGCGTTATGGAACGAACGCGACCCCGTCCTCAAAGAGCGTCTCTTCGGATTAGACGGTAACGAAGGCAATCATGGCGAAGACGTAAAGGAGTATTACTTCTATCTGGATTCGACTCCGACGCATTCCTACATGAAGTTTCTCTACAAGTATCCGCAAAGAGAGTTTCCTTACGCGCAGCTTGTCGAAGAGAACAAGAAAAGAGGCAGGGGCGAGCCGGAGTATGAGCTGATCGACACAGGCATCTTTGCCGAAGATCGTTACTTCGACATTTTTGTCGAATACGCAAAGGCCGATGTTGAAGACATACTCATTCGATTGAGCGTCGTCAATCGCAGTGCTCAAACGGCGCGGATACGTCTTCTCCCGACTCTTTGGTTTAGAAACACCTGGTCATGGAACGGCGAGCCGCGCCGTCCCGAATTGTATCTGCTCGGCAATCATATCGAGGCCCGGCACGACTATTACGGCACGCGTCGGCTCTACTGCGAGGGCGAGCCAGAATATCTGTTTACCGAAAACGAGACGAACACTGCGCGTCTCTACCGCTCGCCAAATCTTTCGCACGTCAAAGACGCAATCAACGACTATGTGGTCAAAGGCTTGCGCGATGCGGTTAACCACAAACAGTGCGGCACAAAAGCCTCTGCACACTACGCGCTCAGGCTCGAACCCGGCGAGACAAAGATCGTTCGTCTGCGGCTGACAGATATACCGGCGGGCGCGGGCGCACAAATGTTTGGCGATGAATTTGAACGCACTTTTGAGTTAAGGCGACAGGAGGCCGACGAGTTTTA
>CBDUCU010000675.1:0-2220 GCA_965365725.1 uncultured bacterium
GCGCCGGTTCTTTTTGCAGAGACCTGTTTCGCCCCGGCGCTCGATGCGCGCCCGCCCGCAGATTTCTGGGCAGACTTCTTCGCGCCCGCCGCGACGCGTTTTTTTCCAGCGCGCTTTGACGCGCCCGCACTCTTTTTTGCCGGCTTCTTGGCGGTCTTCTTGGCAGCCGTCTTTTTCGCGCCCGCAGATGCTTTTGAAGTTTTCCGACCCGCTTTCTGCGCCGGTTTCTTTGCGGACTTCTTTGCAGATTTTGCCGCAGCCTTCTTTGCGCCGCGCTTGTCGCCGCGCGTCTGCGTAGATTTTTTCGCGGCAGACTTTTTCGCAGCAGCTTTCTCTTCTTCACGCGCTTCGGCGCGCACGGCAAATTCTTCAAGCAGATTGCGCTTGCGCTCGGCTTCATCCTGCGGAGATTCGCCCGGGATGAAGTTGCCCTCCGCACCGCCGCCGGTCAGGGGCGCTGAAAGGTCTCCGACATTTGCGCCCTCGTTTTTTGTTCGATCAAGATCGTCAAACTGCCCGCCCCTGACTTTGTATCTGTCAACATTTCGTGTTGGGTCTTTTGGCATCTCGCTTCTTCTGCCTCCTGTAGTTTTGGCCCGCTTGACAGCCCGCGCGGACGCTTCGTATATTCGATTCCGCAAACGCGCGCGCCACCTTAGCTCAGTTGGTAGAGCGACTGATTCGTAATCAGTAGGTCTCCGGTTCAAATCCGGAAGGTGGCTCCATAAATTTTAAGTTGCCGTATAACTGATTGGCAGTTATACGGCAATTTCTTTTCTGCCTCAATCCTCAATCGGTAACTTCTTATAACTCAATTGCCGAATCGTATATTTCTGATAATGATTTGTTCATTACATGCTTCATTTGCAATCTCTTCCTGAACGCTTTTCAAGCTCACCATTCCTCGATCCTGCCGACGCGTTCTTAAATGTCTGCTTGCTCTCAATTCGGTTAATTGATAAAAGGCGGCAATTAGATTTCGCTGGCGACAATGCAAAAGGGATATAGCATGAACTATAAACTCGCTCTCACAATTGTTCTTTCGCTGTCTGCCGTCGCATTTGCCTACACGGGTTTTGGTCAGAAGCGGCAGACGACAAAAAAAGTCATAAAGGAGACTCGGATGTTTCAAGGTGTGCGGACGGTCATCTATCACGTCGATGATTTGCAGAAGGCCAAGCAGTGGTATTCGGACATGCTCGGTGTTAAGCCTTACTTTGACGAGCCTTTTTACGTCGGCTTCAACGTCGGCGGTTACGAGCTGGGGCTTGACCCCGATATGGAGGGGGTTTCAAAGGGAACGAACGTGGCGGCCTATTGGGGCGTGAAAGACGCGAGGGCGGCCTATCGCAGAGCGTTGGAACTTGGCGCAACAAAGCACACCGAGCCCAGGGAAGTAGGCGATCGAATCATCACGGCTGTCGTCGTCGATCCATTCGACAATCTTTTCGGGATAATTGAGAATCCGCACTTCAAGGCTGAAAGCGGCGAGGGATGAATAACCGCACGCCGCAAACAATCCAGCTCTGTAGAAGCGTGAAGTTTTATGTTGACGGTGCGCTTTCTAAAGGCGTAGAAGAGGGCGGGTTTTGACAGCCACAAATTTTCATCGGAGGATGAAATGTTTAAAGAGTTCAGAGAATTTATCGCACGCGGAAACGTCATCGATCTCGCGGTCGCCGTCGTCATCGGCGCGGCCTTTGGCAAGATCGTCACGACGCTTGTGGAAGGCTTAATCATGCCGCCCATCGGGTTGCTGCTGGGTCGCGTCGATTTTGCAAGCATGTTCTACGTGCTCGATGCGTCGAAGGGCGTACCCGTCTCGCTTGCGGATGCAAAAGCGAAGGGCGTGCCCGTCGTCGCTTACGGGCAGCTTATCAACGACCTGATCAACTTTCTCATCATCGCTTTCGTTATCTTTCTCGTCGTCAAAGCTTACAACCGCCTCAAGAGCAAGCAGACGGATGAGCAAACGCCGACGACAAAGGATTGCCCTTATTGTCTTTCGACAATCCCGCTCAAGGCCATGCGCTGTAAAGACTGCACGTCGGAATTAAAAGCTGCATAGAGACGCTGTCAATTTGTAAGCCCGACCATCAAACAATAGGCGAGCAGCTTTTAGCTGCTCGCCTATTGTTTCCAAAGCGAGATTATTTTATCTATCACGTCGGCAAGACGTTTAGGCTGAGACGGCTGTGCCGGTCGAAGGTGCGGCGGGTT
>CBDUCU010000676.1:0-2215 GCA_965365725.1 uncultured bacterium
AGGCACCTACAAGCGCGTGGGCAGCAACACCTGGCGGCAGGCGCGCTTGCGGCTTACGCTGCGCGCGCAGGGATGGAGGCGCACATCTTTATGCCGAAAGACACGCCGCGCGCAAACGTCGTCGAATGCGAACAGATGGGAGCGCACGTCACACTAATCGACGGTTTGATAACCGACTGCGGCGCAGAAGTCGCACGTCGAAAAGACGCGGAAGGGTGGTTTGACGTTTCGACTTTGAAAGAGCCTTACCGCGTCGAAGGCAAAAAGACTCTCGGCTATGAAGTGGCCGAACAACTCGGTTGGAAGCTGCCCGATTGGATCATCTATCCGACGGGCGGCGGGACGGGGTTGATCGGCATGTGGAAGGCTTTTGAAGAGATGGAGCAGATGGGCTGGATCGACGCAAAGAGGCCAAAGATGGTGACGGTTCAATCCGATGGGTGTGCGCCGATAGTCCGTGCGTTTGATGAGGGGAAGCGTTTTGCCGACGAATTTCCGGATGCAGAGACCATCGCATCAGGTCTGCGTGTACCGCGCGCCATCGGAGATTTTCTCATCATCGATGCGCTCCGGGCATCTGAGGGCGCGGCTCTCGCCGTCTCAGACAGCGAACTCATTGACGCCGTCCGTGAGATCGGCGCGGCGGAAGGAATTTTTGTCGCGCCCGAAGGCGGGGCGTGTCTGCCCGCACTGAGACGTTTGATCGCAGACGGACGCGTGAAGCCGGATGAAAGCGTCGTTCTTTTTAATACGGGCGCGGGTGTCAAGTATCTGGAAGCGTTCAGCAGTCAAGGTTAGGAATGCAAAAGTAAAAAGGTAAAAGGCAAAAGTTAAAGCGGCAGAAGCGGACTCTTTTTGACTTGAATGCCGGAAGACTTTTGCTCAATGTGTTTAATAGTGAAGGGAAGCTTGTTTGTTATGAAGTTGAGGATTTTCGTCGGACTGATTTTGTTGTCGTCTGTTGCTCTGAACGCGACGGCGCAGCCGCAAAGCTCAAGAGCGTCTTTGAAGGGGGCAGAAGCGGCGGGCGAGAAAACCGCGCCCGATCAGGCGCGTTTCGATGCGCTCAGAGCCGAAGGCTTCGAGGCTCTCTACAGTCTCGATTATGAGCGCGCGCGCCGCACCTTTAAGGAGTTGCAGCGACTGTTTCCAGACCATCCGGCGGGGCCGCATTTTCTTGCAACAACCGTCTGGCTCAAGACGCTCAACGAATCGCGTCGCTTGCAGGCTTCGCTCTACAACACCGAAGGCTTCTACGCGAAGGCCAAAGAGCAGACCGACCCGAAGATCGTCGCTGAATTCCGCGAGCTTGCGCGGCAGGCCAAAGCGCTCGCCAACGCAAGGCGCGAGCGCGACCCGAAAGACGTTGAGACGCTCTACTATCTCGGCGTGATCGAGGGCGTAAAGGCGGCTTTTGCGGGCGCGGTCGAGCGCAGCTTTTATTCAGCATGGCGCGACGGCGAAGAGGCGGCCAAGCGCCACCGCGAAGTCGTTAAAGCCGACCCCAATTTCCGCGACGCGGAAATCACGCTCGGCATGTACGATTACGTCGCAGCCACGCTTCCGCTCCCTTTCCGCATCGGCTCGTCTCTGATCGGCAAAGGCGGCTCGAAAAAACGCGGTCTGGCAACGCTCGAACGCGTCGCGCGCGAAGGCAAATGGGCGCGCGACGATGCGCGCGTTCTGCTTATTGCGCTCTATAAACGCGAGGGACGTTTTGCCGAAGCTCTTACTTTCGCGCGCGAGATGGCCGAGAAGTATCCGCGCAATTATCTCTTCAAGCTTGAGACTGCCGATGCGCTGGTCTCTTTGGCCGCCGCCGAACGTGCCGCAAAGCCCGACGAAGCCGCCAAATTGGAGCGCGAGGCGTTTGCCCTCTTCGACGCGCTCGTCCAACAGAAGCCCGCCAGGAATGAACCTGTGCGACCGCTCGATTTGATTCATTTCTCTTACGGGCAAGCGCTCGCCGTCGCAGGCCAACACGAACATGCGGCCAAAGAATATCTCGCGGGCGCGAGCGTGCCGAATGCTGAAGCAGGGCTGGCAACGATGTCGCGTCTGCGCGCCGCGCAATCGCTCGATCTGGCGGGCAAACGCAACGAAGCACTCGCACAGTATAAAGAGGTGCTTGCGCGCCCGAACGTCTATGACTCGCACGAAGAGGCGCAGAGGCTCGCCGACCAGGTCGTGTCGACGCGGCTCGCGGCGCTGGAGA
>CBDUCU010000677.1:0-2212 GCA_965365725.1 uncultured bacterium
GTATCGGCGACTCGCCCATCCCGACATAGACGACGTTTGGGTCTGAATCGCACACGCCGATTGCGCCGACCGAGCCGGTCTTAAAAAACGCGTCAGAGACAGGCTCCCAGGTCACGCCGCCGTCCGTAGTCTTCCACACTCCGCCGCCCGTCGCGCCGAAATAATAGACAAGCGGCTGAGTCGCTACGCCCGCCACAGCCGTCACGCGCCCGCCGCGAAAAGGCCCGATCTGCCTGTAGGCGAGCGTGCGAAAAGGATTATTGCGCGCATCCGACGACGGTTGCTGTTGCGTCGCGGTCTGGCGTGCGTTGGGCTGCGCCTGTTGTGCCTGCGCCTGTTTGGGAAATGCGGCAGTGAGAAGCGCAAAGACGATGATGAGTGTAAGAGACGCGGACGACGCATGCGAGCGCATGTTTATGAGCAGCGACATAGAGAGACTCAATGCTCCTTCGATTCGTTTTCTTCGAGCGTGGATGATCTGACGGAACGGAAGTTTCAACCTGTGCGCGACACTATATGCCTTCGCACGCGTCGGAGTAAATAGCACACGCTTCGACCAAAGACCGCACGCGGCTGAAGGGATAGTTATTCAACATTGTGGGAATTTTTGAAACGACGTATCTAACAATTCATTCGACCGGAGCGCGAATAGCGTTGTTCTCATCAGCGAGACTTGAATTATACTCCGGTTGGTTTGGCACTCGGCGAGTTCAACCGCAGGTGCTTAGATTTTCGGATAATATATTTTGCCGGGAAAAGTTTGATAAATGGAGATTTCTGATGTCGAGCCAGCCCAAAAGCTATTTAACGCCTGCGGAGTATTTGTCTATCGAGCGCCAATCCGAAACGAAGCACGAATATTTCAACGGCGAGATGTTCGCCATGGTTGGGGCAAGTCGGACGCATAATCTGATTGCAGGGAATATTTTCGGTGAGATAAGGCAACAGCTTAAGGGTAAAGAGTACGAAGCTTACACCAATGATATGCGCGTCAGAATTCCGGCTACGGGTTTATACACTTATCCCGACGTTGTCGTGGTCTGCGGAGAGCCGAATTTTGAGGATCAATATATTGATACTTTGGTAAATCCCACTTTGATTGTTGAGGTTCTTTCTGAATCGACAGAACTATATGATCGTGGCAAGAAAGCGGGTTTCTATCGCGCGGTCGAATCCATCGCCGAGTATCTTCTCGTCTCTCAAGATGAATATAGAGTCGAGCAATATGTCAAACAATCTGACGGAAGGTGGTTGCTGACCGATATACGCACGCTCGAAAGCAGAGTTGAGCTGGCCTCCGTCCAGTGTGTGTTGTCAATCAAAGAAATATACGACAGAGTCTCTTTCTCATAATGCCGCGCCCAACAAGTCTTTCGAGTTGATTCAAGATGCTTGAACCAGAGGCTTGCGCAAGCCGCTCGATTGTCGGCACAAAAGGCAGGCTGAAATGTTCGATAGCTTAGCATTCAAAGACGCACCGCCTATTGCACTGCTAAAAAAAGCGGTTCTGTTGATGCTCGCGCTTTGCTTTATTACCGCGTTAGCGTCGGGTCACCGTGCGTATTTTCAGGTGCGAAGCCTGGAGCTACGTGTGACCGAATCGGTCCTGCGCAACGGGTCTGTCATCCAAACCGACGTGGTCGCTTCCGGCAGAACGCCTGTCACCGTCCGACTCGAGTTGGTGCAAGATGCGCACACCGAAACGCTCGCCGTCCATCTCATGCCCGATAACGAATGGGCCGCTTTCGACCCACGACCGCAAAGGGCTTCACACAAGTTGGCGATCACGTCGGAAATCCTGTCGCGGTTCCAAACCGGCGCGGCGCACCTGCGCGCTACGGCTACCGGGCGACCCCAATGGACGCGTCTTCCGCCGCCTACTGTGCGCGAATCGACAGTAACAATAGAGCGCGAATGACGAGACAAGAGTTGAAAGGTTTTTGCGTGACGCAGATGTTGAGCGAAAAGGAAAAGATGTTGAGCGGCGCGCTCTACGACCCGCTTGACCCGCAGCTTTCCGACGAACGCCGCAAGGCGCGTCTTCTGCTCAAGACCTTTAACGAGACGCGCGACGATCAACAGGAAAAGCGCGCGCAATTTGTCCGTCAATTGTTCGGCGCAGCAGGCGAAGGCGTGTGGATCGAGCCGCCGTTTTATTGCGATTATGGCGGCAACATTACGCTCGGAGAGAAAGTCTTTTTTAACTTCAACT
>CBDUCU010000678.1:0-2206 GCA_965365725.1 uncultured bacterium
GCCGGAAGGGCGCGCGCCGCACCTGCGCTGCCCTTATCACGGCTGGACTTATACGCTCGAAGGCGAGTTGAAGGGCACGCCTGATTTTGCGGGTGTGTGCAACTTCGAGCGCGCAGCAAACGGGCTTGTGCCGGTCGAGTGCAGCGTGTGGGAAGATTGGGTCTTTGTGCGCGTCGAGCGCGACGGCCCTGCGCTTGAAGAGTTTCTCGGAGCGGATTTGATCGCACAGGCGGGCGCGTTGAATCTGAAAAAACTGCAATGGATGGAGCGCAGGCACTACAGTTTTGAATGCAACTGGAAGGTCTTTGTCGATAACTATCTTGACGGTGGGTATCACATTCCATACCTGCACAAGGGTCTCGACAGCGTGCTTGATTACAGCCGCTACCGCATTGAAAACGGCGAGAGATTTTGTCTGCAATCAAGCCCCGTTGTGAGCGAAAACGCAGAAGCGGAAACAGGCGCGGTCAGACGCGGCGAGCGCGCGCTCTACTACTGGATTTATCCAAACTTCATGGTCAACTGGTACGAAGGCGTAATGGATACAAACCTCGTCCTGCCGCGCGGCGTTGATAAAACGGAAGTGATCTTTGATTTCTATTTTGCGGATGTGTCCGAGGCATCGCGCGAGCATAACCGCGCAAGCATCGACATCGGCCAGCGCATACAGGATGAAGACACAAACATCTGCAAATCAGTCCAGCGCGGCCTCGCGTCGCGCGCATACACGCGCGGTCGCCTCTCTGTGCGGCGCGAGGCGGGAGAGCATCTGTTTCACAGACTTTTATCCGCCGACCTGACCGAAGGCCTTCGACATGTCTGAATCATAGAGCGTGCGCTTTTTCCGGCTCGTTGATTTCGCACTATCTTTGAGACTTCGCGCGCAAAAGTTTATTGACTGAGATACAGAAGCAGAGAGGTGAGAACGAAGCGTTGAAACTAACGGATGTATATCTAAATGCGCCAGAAGTCTTGCTTCGTCGAGAAGTTTTAATTGACAGGTAATCGCCAACTCAATTAAGTTCCACACGTTTCGCGGCGGAGTCCGATTTTGGCAAGGGCAGTGTCGCGTCAAAGTGAGCTTCCAGATTTGATCCGCGCCGCACGTTCCCGGCAATTCATTTTGTCCAACCCAACGTAAAAGTTTCGGGAGGTATCTCGTTTTGAAGACTATCAATCGCGGCTCGATGCGTCTGCATGCAATCTTGTGCATCGTTTCATTGACCTTCGTTTATCTCTGTGCTCCACAAACGCATGCGCAGAAAAGCGAAGACGCGGGCAAGCGTCTCGGCGTGCGCTTGCGTTCGTTTGTGCCGTCGGCGACGGGCAGCCTTTATTTTGAGCCGACACCGGAAGGCGGTCTTGTTCGTCTGACGGCTTTGAACCTTCCGCGACCAACTGATCTGATGCCGGGCGCACAGCATTTTCTGATCTGGGCCGTCGCATCGGGCGAGCGGCCTTTGCGCATCGGCGAGCTTGTGCCGGATGCGGGCGGCAACGGCGGCCTTGAGTTTCGCCGTCCCGCCTCGTTCGAGCGTTACAGCATCGTCGTCACGGTCGAGCAGAGCTTGCAGGCCGAGCGGCCCGGCGGCGTGATGGTCTTCGCCTCGCGCGCGGGCGCGGTGACGGCCTTCTACGGCGCGAAAGACCAGAAGCTTTCTAACTCGCAGCGTAAGGCTCTGGACAAAGAGTTGAAAGCGTCGATGCGCGTTAGGAAGGGGGTCAAGGATTTCTATGCCGAGGTGGATGAAGCGCTCAACGCAAGCCCGAACGGAGGACGCGTTGTTGAATTAGTGCCCGGCGAAGTCGCGCCGCAGGCGCACGGCATCGCGCGGCTCGCTTCACGCAACGAAAATATTTACGTCCGCACGATCATCAAAAAGCTGCCGCTTCCTTCAGAGGTCGGCGCACGCGTCTTTGTGATGTGGGGCATTGTGCCGGGCGGGCGCATCGCCTACATGGGGAGTCTGCCAGCCGCCGACATTACCGATGCGGACACTTACGTACGCGTCGGCGGCATTCGCACAGACGAGCTTGACCTGCTTGTCAGTGCAGAGAACCGTCGTCCCGTCCCGCAACCATCCGGACTCGCCGCGCTCTATTCGTCAACGCCCTGGAATAATGAGAGCGGCCCGGCATTTGGAGCTATCGAGGGCGTGGTGGTTGACGCGGAAGGGCAGCGCGTGGCGGGCGCCCCACGTCGACT
>CBDUCU010000679.1:0-2203 GCA_965365725.1 uncultured bacterium
GGCGAAAGCCCCGCCAGGTCTGCATTTGTCAGCGCGTTGTTGTCTAAAATTTTCTTCTCCGCGTTTTGAAACGCGGTGGTCGGCGTGGGCTGTACATTCGCGTTTGCGTTTGTGTTCGCTTGCGCGTTGTTGTTGTTGACGTTCTGCTGCGTCCCGCGTCGCAAGTTTGCCTGTGCACGGTTGCCGTCGCCGTCGCGCGTGTAGAACAACAAAAAGATGACAAGCGCCGCGCTGCCTGCGACCACAAAAAAGAGCGCGATCATCCCGACGATAAGGCCCGCGCGAGATTTACGACGCGGTGGGGGCGCATGATGTTGTTGCTGCGGTGGCGGTGAAGCCAGATGCGGTGGCGGCGGCGAAGCTGCATGCGGCTCGGATGGTCGTCCGTGTTTCGGCGGCCCTCCTGCATCGACCTCTGCGTGCGGGAAGACGGGGACGACCTGCGACGGTTGCTGCGCGTTAATCGCATCAGGCTTAAGAACCGCGCGAGCGCCGTCCGTAGTGCTTATCTCGCGCGCAAACTCAGATGCGTCGGTCTGGCGCGCATTCGGGTCTTTGGCAAGCGCGCGCTCGATTGCTGCGGCGAGCGACGGCGTGATTTGCACATCGACGGGGACGGGCGGCGGCGGCTCGCTCAAGTGTTTGGCGATTACGCCGGTTGCCGTCGGCGCAGTAAACGGCGGCGCGCCGGCAAGCATCTCGTAGAGAAGCGCGCCCAGCGAGTAGACATCAGCACGCGCGTCCAGCTTTTCGCCGAGACACTGTTCGGGCGACATGTAATAGGGCGTGCCGATGACCGCGCCCGCCACCGTCAGAGTGCTCTCGTTAGTCGCATCGCGCAGTTTAGCGATGCCGAAATCAACGACCTTGACCGTCTCGTGTTCGCGGTCATCGTCCGGCGCAACGACGATGATGTTGTCCGGCTTGATGTCGCGATGGACGATGCCGCGTCTGTGCGCCGCGCCAACGCCTGCGCAGATTGCGCGCATCAACGCGACCGCGCGATGCGGCTCAAGCCTCCCCTCAGTCTTTAACAGCTCGCGCAAAGACTCTCCCGCGACCAACTCCATCACGATGTAAGCGACCGGCTCGCCGCTCGCGTTCGTCTCACCGTAATCGTGAATTGTGACGACGTTTGCATGATGAAGCTGCGCGGCGGCGCGTGCTTCCCTTCGGAAACGCTCGACCGCCGATTCGTCTGCCAGATAAGCCGGATGCAGAATCTTTACCGCGACCTCGTCGCCGATATGCACGCGCCGCGCACGATACACAGAACCCATTCCGCCCGCGCCGAGTTGCGAGACAAGCTCATACTTCTCGTCAAGCACCTGCCCTGCGAGCACGCCCGTCGAGACATGCGTCTTCTCATCGTCGAGGCCGCTGCTCGCTCCGGCCTCAGCCGTCGCTACTGACTCGGCCAGCGTTTCGCGCACGCCGATCACGCGCGTCCCGCAGTTGCTGCAAAACTGCGCGCCCTCACGAACCTCTTTGCTGCACTTCGGACAAATCATAAAAGAAGAAATCAATGCGGAACGATCAATGATGAAAGGTTATTAGTCCGTAGCCAGATGTCCGTTGTTTTTGTCTCGCAACTTGCTGCTTTCATTAGGAGGCTGAAAGCTTATGTAGCGATTGCAACGAACAGGTGATTACGGACTATGGACTACGGACAGCACTTTATTCATCGTTCCGCGTTTATCTTTCACCGTTTGTTTGTGTGTCCCGTCACGCGGGACAAATGTTGGGCCTTATCAACCCTCGATTGCGTCGAGGACGCTTGTCGCTCGCTTCTCGTAGGCGAGGATCGACGAAACGTTCTTTTTCTCGACCTGTGTGAGAGCCGCCTCTTTGAATTTCGGGTCTGCCTTGTACCAGCTCAGGCTCTCGAAATATTTCTGAAGCCACTTGTCGCGGAAGACATGGCCGCGCCGCGCAAGGATTTCGTGTCGAAGCTTGCGCGCGTCTTCGAGAAACATTCCTTCAAGAAGCTTTGACGAGACGGGTTTTGTGCTTAGCTCTTCGTGGATGCGATTTTCGTAAGCGACAATCGTCTCGACGTTCTTCTTTTCAATTTCGGAAAGCTCTGGCTCGCTCATATCTTCGCGCGGCTCGTACCAGGGCTGGCTGTAGAAATATTGCGAGAGCCATTCGGTGCGAAACTGACGGCCACGCCGCGCATAGACTTCGTTGCGCAATAGACGCA
>CBDUCU010000680.1:0-2203 GCA_965365725.1 uncultured bacterium
GGGGGCATTAATTCCTGTGAGGATTGTCGTCTGTCCCGAAGCGCTTTGCGGCCTGCCCGCTACACCGAGACGCGCGTCGGTGCGTACAAGCAGCCCATCGTAAGGCAGGCTTGGCTCAACATCATCAAAGACAGCCAAGGGAGAGGCTGCATCGCCGAGTAAATACAGAGGATTGGCGGGGCCGCGTTGACCGATCCCGATCCCATCGTCAAAGATGAGAAGCACCGACATCGATCACATTCGTAACATCGGTCAGAAAAGAAATCAACCAACTAAAGTTTTAACTCGCAGAAACTCTCCTGACGATGCTTTTACGACGCGGCTTGGCAGGCGTGCGCGCAGAGAGAAGTTCTTGATGCCGGTTCTTGAGAAGCGAGGCAAGCGACTCGTGATGTTTGAAGCCAAGAAGCTTCGCCGCGCGCGAGACCTTCCCGTTCGACTCTCGAAGCGCCAATTCGATAAAACGACGCTCGATGCGATGGATTTCATCTTTCAGAGAAAAACCCTCCCAGGGGTTGGCAACATCTCCGGCACGTCCACGTCGAAGCGCGGTAATTTCAACCATTTCAGGCGTGATTATCGCCTCCGCATCCGTATTCATCACCGTCCGCACGATGAGCGACTCCAGTTCCCGAGCATTGCCCGGAAGCGGAAGATTCTTCATTGCACAGATGGCTTCAGGCGTAAAGACGACCCGTTTGTTAAGCTGCGCGTTTGCATGTTTGATAAAGCGTGCGGCGAGCGGTGAGATGTCTTCAGGACGTTCACGCAGCGCAGGAATAGAGATTTGGAATCTTTGCAAACGATAGAAAAGGTCGTTGCGAAAACGGCCCTCTGCAACAAGCGTTTCGAGATCTGCATTTGTTGAGGCGAGAACGCGTATATTAGGGACTGTAGATCCGGAAGGATGTTGATAATTTCGTTCGATCGATTCAAGCAGCCGCAGAAGCGTCGCCTGGCTCTCCAGTGTCAGCGTGCCGATTTCGTCAAAGAAGATCGTGCCGCCTGAAGCAGCATGCAAAAGGTTGTCTGTGTTGGGCGTTTGCGGTTGATTGCCGAAAAGCTGCGCCTCGAAATGTAAATGGCTGGACCCGGCGCATGTTGCAACGACGAAACTACCCGTTCGACCGCTCCAACGATGAATCAAACGAGCGAGTACTTCTTTACCTGTGCCCGTCTCGCCAACTATGAGAACTGCTCCGTCTGTGCGTGAGATCACCTCGGCGCGGCGAAGCATCTCGGCTGTTTGAACCGATTCATAGACAAACTCGCTCTGCTCCGGATCCTTGCTGGCTGCCGGTCGACGCGATGAGATCAACCGTCGCGCACACCTGCGAAGACGCAGAGAAATTTCAGCGTCCTGCGAGCGCGACAAAAGATCGTCGGCGCGCTCGTATAAGAATTTCGCTTCGTTTGCTGGAAGGCGACCGCCGATTTCTTCGAGATAAGCGAGCGCTGCCATGCCTGACCTTTCAAGATCGCCGGAGCGTTCCGCAACTATTTCAGCGTGCCGAAGCGTTTGCTCTGCTTGCTGGAAATCTCCAAGACGCGCGAGAGCCGTTCCGTGTGTGACGAGCGCTTCGGACAGTAGCGACAACTCGTCGCCGTCTTCAAGACGATTGACGGCAGAACGCGCAGAAGATTCTGCTTCCTCTATTCTTCCTTCAGCCAGCAGAACGCGTGCACGCGTGTCTTCAACCTGTGCGAAGCGCGCGCCCTTGTCGCCGACCTTCTCAAAAAGGGTAAGCGCGCGGGCAATGTGTTTATGAGATTCGGCGTATCTGCCGAGGGTGTAAAAAAGGAAGGCGAGATTGTTTTCGACGCTGGCACAAAAGCCGTGATTGCCAGCCTGTTCAAAGTGAAAGCTTGCTGCGGAATATTCGACAAGCGCTTGATCGATATAGTCGGGACGAGTCTCGGAGCGGCCCAGATTTTCCAGCACAGTTCCGAACTGAATATAGAAAGCCCCTTTGAGAGCCTGATTGGTTATTTGATCGAGGATGGGAGCAGCTTGTTTGAGTATGTGAAGAGCTTCGTTGTAGCGAGTCGCGCGTCTTTCTACCATTGCCAGACCGACTAGCGCGCGCACCTCTTGCTCAAACTCTCGACCTGCAACGGTCGTCAGTGTTTCGTTGAGGATGACGCGTGCTTCATCGAGAGCGCCTTCGCGCCAATAACAGACGGCAAGGCTGATGCGGGCTTC
>CBDUCU010000681.1:0-2200 GCA_965365725.1 uncultured bacterium
CATAGAGGTATCTGCCGAAGGTCGTGTTCTGCGTCAGAAACGCTCCGATCAAAGCGACCGCCAGCAGCACGACGACCGGGATAGGCACGCCCCCTTGCGCGTTCATCAAATAGATGAAGGCGACGATGAGAAGCGAGGGAACGATGATGCGTAGAAGGGTTGCGCCTGCGCCCGGCATAGAAAGTCCATGACGAGCGCGAGCGCGCTTGCGGTTTATTGTCATTAACACAATGCTTGCGACGGCAACGAGGGCGAGTCCCCATCCGATTGTCGGCGCAAGCAGATTTCGTCCGATGCCTTTGAAGACTTCGTCTTGGAGAGGAATCGTCTCGCCTCCGCTCCATCTTAAAATCAACCCGCGCCATGCGAGCATGCCGCCAAGCGTGACAATAAAGGCGGGGATGCCGCCGTGTGCGACGAGGCTTCCATGAAGCGCGCCGATAGCAAGACCGACAAGAAGCGCACCCCCAAGCGACGGCAGAAATCCGAGTCCCTGCCAATCCTGCGACATCGCAGCAATCCCGCCCAGCAAGCCAACGACCGAGCCAACCGATAGATCAATCTGCCCGGCCACAATCACCATCAACATCCCGACAGCAAGCACGCCCGTGACGGCCATCTGTTGAAGTAGTTTTGAGAAGTTGACTGGGTGCAAAAACACGCCGTAAGGATAGATATCGCTGACGGTCGCCCATTGAAAGTAAATCCAGATGACGACGAGCGCGAAGATCATCGTATAGGCGCGCAGCGATTCTGTGGGCAGCCGAAATCCACCGATGCGCGTCTCTCTTTCGCCTTCCGCACCGACGTTTGGCGCAATCTCTTGCGCCGGCGCGGTCGGAGGCGCAACGTCGGCTGTGAAGGGCGGGCGGTCAACGTTCGGCTCGTTGCTTGAATTGGTCATAAAAATTCAGCCCTCTCACGCCGCGCTGCGCACGCGTCCGGTCGCACAGGCCATTACATTTTCGGGCGTTGCTTCCGTGCGTTTGAACTCGCCCGTCACGCGTCCCTCATGAAGAACAATGACGCGGTCTGAAAGACCCAGGACTTCGGGTAGCTCTGACGAAACAAGCACGATGGCGAGCCCCGTCTCGGCGAGACGATTGATCTGAGCATAGATTTCTTGTTTCGCTCCTACGTCGATGCCGCGCGTCGGCTCGTCTAAAAAGAGCACGCGCGGATTTGTGAGCAGCCACTTGGCGAGCACGACCTTCTGTTGATTGCCGCCCGAAAGCGTGCCGACGATTGTATGGACGGAGTTGGCCTTGACGCGCAGCTCGCGCGCGGCGCGCTCGCCTTCTGCCGCCTCTCGGTCTTCGTCTGTGATAAAGCGGCCCGACAGACGCGTAAGCCCGGCGAGCGTCATGTTGCGCAAAATGGTTTGGTCGAGAACAAGACCGAAGCGCTTGCGATCTTCCGTGACGAATCCAACGCCGTGACGAATCGCGTCGGACGGTCGCGCGATTTTGACCGCTTTGCCCTCAACAAAGACTTCTCCGCTCGTCCTTCCCGGGTGTGCGCCAAAGATTGCCATCAGAAGATCGCTCCGGCCCGCGCCCATCAAACCAGCGATGCCGAGCACCTCGCCACGACCGACTTTGAAGCTCACGCCGCGCACAAGAAATTTTCCGTTGATGTTTGGGTCTTCGACCGAAACGTTGCGCGCCTCAAAGATCGTCTCGCCGCGCTCGTGTTTCGGCTCTGGAAAAATCTGTCCGACCTCGCGCCCGACCATCTGTGAGATAACGCGTGCTTCGTCCAACTCGCTCGCCTGATTCGTCCCAACCGTTCGCCCGTCTCGCAAGACCGTGATGCGCTCGCTGATGCGAAACACTTCATCGAGCTTGTGCGAGATATAGACCATGCCGACACCGCGCGATTTGAGGCGTTCGATAATCTGAAAAAGCGTCTCGACCTCTGCGCCTGTCAGCGCGGCGGTTGGCTCGTCAAGGACGAGTATGCGCGCCTCCTGCGAAAGAGCTTTGGCAATCTCGACGAGCTGTTGTTGACCGATGCCGAGATTGCCGACGGGAGTGCGCGGATCAACATTCAGATGCAGCTCGTCGAGCAGTTTTTGCGAGCGGCTGTAGAGCTCCTCCCAGCGAATCACGCCAAAGCGTCGCGGCTCGCGTCCCAAAAAGATGTTCTCGGCGATGCTCATATCTTTGACGAGCGAAAGCTCTTGAAAGATGACGGCCAC
>CBDUCU010000682.1:0-2197 GCA_965365725.1 uncultured bacterium
TGCCGTGCTCACCGGCCTTGCGCTCAAAGCTCAGCGCGAGCGATTTCATCAATGCGGCCTGTGCTTCGGCGGTCGCGCGCTCTTTGGCCTCTTTCTTCAAAAGCGCGGCGCGCTCGGCCTCAATCTGTTTGACGTTGCCCGGCGTTGCTTCAACGGCGAGCTTGCGCGGCAGAAGAAAGTTGCGCGCGTAACCGGCCCTGACCTTTACGATCTCGCCGCGACCGCCGAGATTGTCAACGTCTTCGCGTAAAAGAACTGTCGTCGTTGCCATTATCTCTTTGAACCTCCTAGTCGGCAGCGTAAGGAATAAGCGCGATGTTGCGCGCGCGTTTGATGGCTTCGGCCAGCATGCGTTGATGCGGCGCGCACGAGCCTGAGATGCGACGCGGCAGAATCTTGCCGCGCTCAGGGATGTAGCTCGTCAGAAGCTTTACGTCCTTGTAATCAATGATGTCCACCTTGTCGAGGCAGAAGCGGCAAATTTTGCGACGACGACCGCGTCCACCGCGTCCCCCCCCGCGATCCGAGCCGCGACCCTGCGGCTGTTGATATCCGCCATCATCTTCAGCGTCGAAGCTGTTGTCATTTGAAAAATTTCTCGACATATTTCCTCTCAATCAATCCTCAAGGGCGACGGTTGATTGCCCTCTACGCTCAACTCAGTTTTGCGCGGGCCTCGCTCAACACAATCTGCGTCGCCAAACCCAAACTCACAAGTCCACTCTCAGGAGCTTGAACATTAAGAGAACGCAAACAATTATGAGGCGCTCTCTTCATCGCTCGTATTTGCTGCCGATCCGCCGCCGCCGCGCGCACCCGCATTCGCTCCTAAAGGTCTTTTCGACGCACGACGCGCACGCCGTTCCTTAAACTTTTCGGCGCGCTGGCGGTCTTCGTCCACGCGCACGGTCAGATATCTGATGACCTGATCCATAACGCGCATGCGGCGTTCAAGCTCGGCAATCTCTCGGCCCGTGCCCTCGATCTCAAAGAGCATGTAGATGCCTTCGTTTTTGCGACCGATGCGATAGGCGAGATTGCGGCGACCCATGTTCTCGGATCTCGTGACCGTTGCGCCCTGATCCGTAATCGTCTGCAACAGGATTTCCGTCAGACGCTTCAATTCATCTTCGGGCGTGTCGGTGTCGATGATAAAAATTACTTCGTAAACTCTCTTCTCTGCCAAAGTTCATCCTCCTTCTGGATGTCTAGCCGCGACCCTTTGAGTCGAAGCAAGGAGATTAGTAGTGGGCGGTGCGCCGAAAAGAGCATAAGCACTGCTCGCTGCTTACCGCTCACTGTTAAATTGCGACATTGCCTTCTCAATGCCGTCATCAATGACGGCGCGGAGCGCGTCGGCGCTCCTCTCCAAAATCTTTTCAAGCTCTGTGCGCTGCGCCTTCGGAAATTCTTCAAGGACGAAACGCGCCGTGTCGCTAATCGGATGCTCAGGCCGGATGCCGATGCGCAGGCGCATAACGTCATCCGTGCCGAGCGCGTCGATGATGCTTTTCAAACCCTTCTGGCCGCCGCTCGATCCGCGCGCCCTTAGACGTATCGTGCCGAAGGGGAGCGCCACGTCGTCGCAAATTACCAAAAGGTCTTGCCGAGGATTCAGCTCCACGCGTTTTTTCAAAAGACACGCGACCGACTCGCCGCTCAGATTCATAAAGGTCTGCGGCTTGACGAGTTCGATCTTGCGACCTTCAATCTCTGCCAGCCCGACGAGCGCTCGACACTCCGCGCGTTTGACTTCACGCCCCGCCTCACGCGCGATTCTATCAACGAGCATGAAGCCGAGATTGTGACGCGTCCACTCGTAACGCGCGCCCGGATTGCCAAGACCGACGACGAGCATTTGGTTAAAGGAAAAAGGCAAAAGGTAAACGGTAAAAGGTAAAAGGAAACAGTGAAAACTTTTCCGATGAGACTTTTGCCTTTTACCTTTTTCCTTTACTCCCCTTCCTCTTCCTTCTCGAAAAGTCAATTACGTTTTCCGTCCCCGTCGACACGCGCGAAAAACCGTCGCACACACACCCAACCGATTTTTTCCTCACAAAATTTACCAATTTCTTGTTGTCTTGGTGACCTTGAAATTTTGTTGAATAATTATCAACAACAGGCTAGAAATAATTGTATCAATCAATTTTTTGTAAGTTTATATTGTAACATTTTGTTGAATTAAAAGCGTCGATTT
>CBDUCU010000683.1:0-2193 GCA_965365725.1 uncultured bacterium
GCTTCCATCGGCGAAAGCCCGCCCTCGACCAGCAGCTCAAGCTCGCGTTGATAGGCCCAGCCGCGCTCGGCATGCGGCACGGCTGAGTGCGAGCCGGCGACGATGCGCACGCCTGCTCGCCGCGCGCGGCCTGTGAAGTCGAGCATATTTTTGAAGCCCCGCACGTGCACGTCGGTCGTGTCCTTGTCGCCCGCTCGTCTTTCATAGACGGCAAGCGTCGGCGAGAGAAAAGTTCCGCGCTCAACCAGGAGTTGAAACAGTGTGCGCGCTCGCTCGCCTTCAAGCTCGACCTTGCTCCAGACGTTGTAACGACCTTCGCGCCGCGCGCTGTTGTCGGCCAGCACAGACTGCCGATACTTCTCCGCTTCACGCAAGGGTATGAGAGCCGTGCCGAAAGACGTGACATGCTCGATGCCGTCAACGCCCGCGCGCACGGCATCTCTCGCGTCAACAATCTCAAGATGCGCCGTCGTCGGGATGCCGCGCGCATGAGCGGTCTCGTTGACGGCTTTTATCAAAGCGACCGGAAGACGAAAGTAAATCTTGATGGCCGACGCGCCGTCGTCGGCAAAGCGCGCGACGGCTGCGCGCGCCTCGTCCGCGTCGCGCACAACAAAAGAGTCGGCTGGATAGGCGGTGGGCGGAGAATCAAGATGCGGCCCCGTGAGAAACAGTCGCGGAACGTCCTGCGCTGAACGACGAACCTGTTCATAAGCCTCAATCCATGCTCCGGGGTCGCGCAAAGAAGTTACGCCGTGCGAGAGAAAAAGCGCGGGCAGGCCGTTGTCGCCGTCGAGATGAAAATGCGCGTCGATCAAACCGGGCAGAAGCGTCAGGCCTTTTGCGTCGAAAACCTCGGCATCCTGCGGAACGTTGACGGATGCGCGCGGCCCGGCGGCGATGATGCGCTCGCCGCGCACGATGACGGTCGAGTTTTGCAAAGGCGCGCCGCCGCGCCCGTCAATCAAAGTCGCACCGACGATGGCAATTAAATGATTCGGGTCGGGACTGGCGATTTGATTGACTTCCTTGACGACCGGTTTCGCTGCTCTGGTTTTTGCTCCGCGCACGCGCTGCTGCGCCGTCGCCTGTGCGCACAACAGCACGAGCACAAGCATAAACGACACAGCACTCATATACTTTGGCATCTAAGACCTCTTAATTGACGTTTACTTTCTCTGAAGAAAATTCAGACGCGGTTAACTGCACCAACATCAACCGATTTTGATTTTATGAGATCAGACGCACGCGCAAGCGTCCGTCGCGCTGCCCCTTGAAAGAGAGGCGCAGCACGCCCGCTTCGTTCGTCTCGCCCGTTTGTTGCCACTTGTGAACGCCTTGATAGACACCTCCGCCCCAAGGGGCGCGACCGCCCGAAAGCTGTAGCTCATATTTGGCAAAGGGCTTGAGGCCGGTGATGAGAAGCGTCTCGCTCTCAACGTCGGGGACGGTTACTTCGCCGTCAACGACGGGGATGTCTGCGGCGGCAAAGAGCGCAAGCGTTCCGCCTTCGACAAGCGCGCCCGCAAGGTTGTGGCCCTCAACGAGCACGACGCGGGGCGCGCCCCTCGTGTCGCCTTTATCGCCGATCTCCAGGACGTGTAAAAAAAGATCTTCGCGCGCCGGTTTTGTCGGAGAGACTTCGACGCGCCATGCAGCAGGGACGACGGCGCGCGTGTTTGACGGCAGAAGCCGCTCAAAATTCTCGCCCCAGAAAGTCTTCCACATCTTTTTCAGATACGGGTCTGCGGGAAGCGGCCCGCCTTCGGCAGGGTCTTGAGGCCAGTTTTGTCCCGAACCCCACGCGCCGCCGCGCTCGTCGCCCGGAGTCCAAAACTCCCAATTCGGCCCGCCGCGCTTGACCACCTCGCGTTCGCGCGGCAGAAGGCTATGGACGCGCAGACGACCGCGCCCCTCTTCAAAAGTAAACATCGAGGCGTTCGTGTAAGCAGTCCCGCCCTGTGCTATGTCGCGCCCGCTCTCCTGTGCAGTGACATCGGGCGCGTTGACTCCGTGCAGCAGCCAAACCTTTTTGTAGCTCGGGTCTGTGCTGCGCACGCGGTCAAAGACAAAGAGATGATTCGAGACGGGCGCATACACAAGCTCGCGCGTGAAATGTTCGACCTTTGAAGGGTGATATGCGCGCGTCGCGTTGCCGCGGGGAGCATCCGGCACCGTGGATACACGCGGCGC
>CBDUCU010000684.1:0-2185 GCA_965365725.1 uncultured bacterium
TTGCTCGGTCGCTTCGATGGCTCGCTCGGTCGCCTGCAACTCCTGCTTATCGACTTCGAGTCCGAGGTGCGTCCTTTGCTCTTCAAGACTGAGAGACGAAAGCGGCGTTTGCGCAGCCCTCCAACTGAATCCACGATTGTCGATGGTGCTTTGCAAATTCTCGCCAGTGAGGCTGGTTTTGCCGGGTCTTGCTTTTTTGGTTGCCATTCTAACCTCCTAAGACACGCTCTGTGAGAGCGCTGTGAGAGTTGGGTGGTGGTGGGCGTGTCGCGCGCGTCGCGCAACAGAGCGTGACGCGCGGAGTGTTGCTTTGTTGAGGGCGACAACTCAGCGCCAACGATGGCGCTGCCTGGTTCGCAGTGAACGGTTAGTCGTTAAAGCGATGATCACGCGCCGCGCAAACACGTTGTGAGAGGCGCGACACAGGGACCAGAGATGGGGTTGGAGCGTGAGGCCAACGGGATGTGAAGCTCGTCGGCGCAAGATGCGAGGAGGCAACAGAACGGGCACACAATATGACAAGCGACCCGCGCTGTCAATGGCGAATTTAAAGGAGGCAGCAAGCAGTCAAGACAAGCTTTCGTGGTTGACTGCTTGCTGCTGACCGTTCACTTTTTGCTGAACACTCGCTTGCTGTTGAATGTGCCGCGCGGCGTGTCTTGGATGACTTCGATTGACATCGTGCCGTCGGGCCACAGCATCCACTTGCGCGCAATCGTGATTGTGACCATACCTTCGGGCGTTTGTCTCTGTACCTCTTCCTCAATAAGCACGCCTTTGTCGTTTGGCATCCAGGAGGCTTTGCGTTTGCCCTTCGAGGGCGGAGTGTTTGGCGGGGCGTTGGGAGGGGCGGGTTGTGTAAACTCGCTCTCTTTGCCGTCGAGCGTGTAAACGTCCTTTTGCGTCGTCTCACCGCGCGCATCCGTTGTCTTTGCTTCGACCGTCAATGTATCGGCTGCTTGCGTGACCGTCAGCCACTGCTTCATCGTCGGCGGGATGCTATGACTTTTTGATTGGTCGAGCTCCCAAGAGCCTGTGAAGTTTGGTTTTGTCGCAGCAGCAAAGGCGGCTGCGCACGCGAGCAAAATAGTTGCAGAGAGGATGAAGGGGGTTCTGATTTTCACTGTTCGTCTCCTTTGAAGCTCAGGTTGTCTGTTTGGCGGGAAAATATTTTTCGATGGTTGAAGCGTCGGGCTTGCGCGTTGCAAGCGAGACAAAAAACATCAGAAGCGCCGAGACGACGACCATCGGCACGACGGGCATAAAACCGAAAATTGCTGTCCCGCCCGGCGTGCGCGCAAGCGCCTCAAAGCCGCCCGGCGACCAAACAACAGTCGGAGGACCCGGCGCAGGCGCGGGCACAATCGATTGAAAGACGGCGATGGCGAAGACGGCAGAGATTACCCAGACGGCGACGGCGAGCGCACCCCATTTTGTGCTGCCGCGCCAGAAGAGCGCGGCGATAAGAAGCGGCGAAAGAGCGGCGAATCCTGAGAAGGCGTATTGAATCGCCAATTCGAAAATCGATTCGGGCGCGCGCAGTGCGACCGCATATGCGAGTATCGTCAGGATAATGACGAAGATTCTTCCGGTCTGTACCTGCACGGCTTCGCCAAATCTTCGCTTGCCTCCATAAAAAGCGAATACGTCCTCAGTAAACATCGTCGAGAGCGCGAGTATCTGCGAATCCGACGCCATCACCGCAGCCATAATCCCTGCGCCCAAAACGCCCGCGAGCCAAAGCGGAGCGAAGCGTTCGAGCATGAGAAGGAGAACGTCGTCGCCTGCGGCCTTCTCGCGCAATTCATCGCGCTCGGCAGGCTCCATCGTCCGCCCTTGCGCCGCAAGCGTGCGCCGCGCCTCTTGTTTGGCGCGAATCTCAGGCACGTCCTGCATGCGGTTGGCGACGACTCCTAAGAAGACGCACGGCAGCCAGATCGCAAGAATACAGAGCGGATAAAAGATGACAGTCTTTTTGAACTGCACCATCTTTTTCGCAGTCAGACAAAAGATTGCGATGTGCGGAAAGGCGATGGCCGAGAGCGGAATAAATGTATAGCTAAAAAAGTAGTAGGGCGAGATGCGCTCGCGCGTCAGAAGCGGGGCGAAGGCCGGCATCTTCTCCATGGATTCGACGGCGTTGCGAAAGCCGCCCATCTGCGAGCCTATGACGACGAGCGCGATG
>CBDUCU010000685.1:0-2183 GCA_965365725.1 uncultured bacterium
TCATCTCCGCCTCGCGGATGGGAAAGTTTAAGATGCTTTCACAAGTCGCCGCCATCGCCTTGTTGATCTCTTCGAGCACGAGAGGTGCGCCGCCAGTCGCAAACTTCGGCGATGCTTTCCCGGCCATCCAATTTTGGACTGTTCCGGAACTGCGCGAGGCCGTCAGCCATCTTTTCAGCAGTAACGCCGTGACGGCGACCGATTGGCAGGTGCTTCTTTACACGGCGGGGCGCGCGATGCTCTGGGTCGTTGTCATCTCTTCCTGCCTGTCGATGTATGAATACTTTCGAGACTTTTATCTGGCGGCGATGGGTAGGCTTCACAAGGTCGAAGAAGTTGCTGAAGAACCGTCAGCCGGTGCATCAACAGCGACGCAGAGTTACCGGGCAAGTCAAGGGCGATGACCTCAAAGGTCATCGCCCAAATAATCTTTTGATCGAGTTTGTCGCGGTCAAATCGTCCGCGCCTGACGTTTCCTTTCCCGTCTGCTCTCTACTGAACCTCGACAAAGTCGCCTGTGTGAATCTCCTGCGCTGTGCGTGTCACGACGGCTGTTGCCGTGCGTCCCTCGACGTTGATAATGACAATCTCGCCGACGATCTTGCGAGGCATAACGGGACGACGTGCCATGAGTTCAGGCGTGTTGATAATCGAATTGTCGCCATTGACCGGGTCTTTGACCCTCTGCGCTTTGTTCGAATACTTGCCGCCGCCGCCAAAGCGGTCGCTTTGAAAGCCATGACTTCTGTTGGGCGTAACCTCTTCATCCCGAAAACGAGAAATATCGCCGGTTCCGAGCGGACGATAGACCGTTAGATAATCGCCCGCTTTGATGTTGTCTTCAGCGCCAAGGTCGATAAAGACGACGTGATCGCGCGAGAGAAGCTCGCGTCCGTCGCGCGCCATCAAAATGCGGCCCTGCTGC
Organism: uncultured bacterium; assembly: GCA_965365725.1. Lineage (GTDB taxonomy): Bacteria > Acidobacteriota > Blastocatellia > Pyrinomonadales > Pyrinomonadaceae > DASQDT01. Next base: position 926 of record CBDUCU010000685.1, read on the forward strand.
TTTCCGCTTGGCTCGGCAAAACGATCAAGCGAAGCCTCTGCACGGATAAACGGCTTGGTGCGTTGCGGCGCGACGCGCAACAGATCGCCGAGCAGGATGTCGTCGCACGTCCTCGTAACGAGTGCGACCGAGACGTTCTGTTTGACGTTAACTACACGTAGCCTCCCGACTTGCTGCGTGTACATCCCGAGCGACCCGCCCTTGCGGCTGACGGGCGACTTGAAGCGTCCGCGCGGACGTACAACCGAATATTCGTCGCCGACGCGAACACCGGCCTGCGTGCCGCCACTGATATAAAGATAATCGCCTTCGGCAAAGTGTCGCTGCTCCTGCTCCTCCTCGGCCCCAATAATCTCCAAACGACTGGCCGGCGGCTGGTGCTCGATAAATCCCGAACATTCAAACTCACTCTCACGCGTCGCGTCGGCCTGAGGCGCTTGCGTCTGTGCAGGCGCGACGACGGGCGGGCGCTCTGCAGTAGGGCGCTGCTCGCGCGTTTGTGCGCCGACAGACGACATTGTCAGTGAACTAATAATGGCTAGTAAAACGAGGCGTTGGCTGGCGCGGAAGATGTGTGATTTACGCACGCTAAAAATTCTCCTTAAAGAATTGGCTTGGTTTTTGTGGGTGGCCTTTAACAAGTTGAGCTTTTTGAGGCGCAGACCGTCCGAAGTCAAAAGCGTTGTGATGGCGAAAAACGAAAACCTGTGAGGAGGACGACATTACCGGACGTGCGCGCGGCCTTGCCCTGCGTCGCGCGTCGGCCTAAAATCATCCTACTGTTTGCTTCGCAACAGCGTCAATAATTTTATTGATCATGCCTCACAAAGTAACAGCAGTGCGGCGCGTGGTCTCTGACTTGCGTTTTCATAGTGCTGTTGTTAGTATCCGAGTTTTGTCGGAAACGACAAACTCCTTCTGTAGCATGCCGGCGTAGCTCAGTTGGTAGAGCATCTGATTTGTAATCAGAGGGTCGGGGGTTCAAGTCCCTTCGCCGGCTTTGCATTGACCTTATCTTGAAATTCCGGCAGGGGTGGTCGAGTGGTTAATGGCACCGGGCTGTAAACCCGGCGGGTTCACACCCTACGCAGGTTCGAATCCTGCCCCCTGCACCACGAAAAGCGGAGGGCAGATCTCGGATCATCGATGTTGGTTAAGGACAGTTACTAACATCCGGCATCTGAGATCTGACATCTGTTGTTTGGGCGGGAGTAGCTCAGTTGGTAGAGCATCAGCCTTCCAAGCTGAGGGTCGCGAG